>DFHJ01000058.1:8931-25914 GCA_002372665.1 Anaerovibrio lipolyticus | reverse complement strand
ACCTGAAACGTGCGCGTCTACCAATTCCGCCACCTGGGCATTTTACTTCGTTAAGGCCATTCCTTAACGCTCTTTTTTGTTCAATATGTGAGCGGAAAACGGGACTCGGACTCGCGACCCCAACCTTGGCAAGGTTGTGCTCTACCAACTGAGCTATTTCCGCATATTGTTGTCAATATTAAACTAAAGAGAAAAATGGAGGTGCCACCCAGATTCGAACTGGGGAATAAAGGTTTTGCAGACCAATAAAGGTTTATATGACCTTCGCCCTCTGTCTCTCACAGTTAGAGATTATAGCATTTATGCGTGTTCCGTGTCAAATGCAATTTTTAAAAAATTTGAGATAAATGTAAATCAACCACCCCCGTAAGAGTGGTTGATTCATGACCATCAGACGGCAATCTGATAAGCCAGATTTGTTTGGTATTCATTACTTATCTCTCAGTGGCCTTATATCCTTGATAAGCTCCACCGCAGCATCCTTGGCGGCCCTTTTATATTTCAGCTTGCTCACGCCACCGTGACTTTCCCTGTAGGCATCATAATCTATCTGCAGGGAGATGTTGTCACCATCCTTAAAAGTATTAATTACAGCAACCAAATCCTGCGGTTTTACGCACCATTCCTTGGAAAATTCCCTAATCTTCTTGTTAATGGTTTTCTCAATGCTGGTTTCAATAATTGTCAGCGCATCAAGGCCCTTATACTTAATAGGGTCTTTTTTCATATCGTTCCAGAAGGTGCTGATAACACTTGCCAGAGCTGGATTGGATTCGCCCAGCTTGGTTATATGCTCATCAATGGCTTCATCATGGATAGGCTCTGCTATTAGGTCATCCTCATCCGGCATATAGGTCTGGATAAGGTACACAATGTAGCGGTAATCAATGGTTACACTGCTGATATTCTGCAACTCATAGCCAATATCTATATTGATAACAGGCTCATTCTCCTTCGGCTTTTTCAGCTCCTCAATAACATTCTTATATTTACCGCTGTAGTCATTAAGCTGCTCACGGTCAATGCCATAGTCGGAGAAATCCTTGTCCTCCCACTCCTGATAGACCTGCAGCTCACCGCTGAGTCTGTCTACCTTCTGGAAGGCCTTGGCAAATTTCTGCATGGCACTTACATCACCCTTGAGGCTTTCCACCTCTGCCGGGGTGGCCGCTATCTGCCGAAGCTCCTTCAATGCCTCCTGAAAATCACGCTCTATCTCAGCAAATGGTGGCGCACTTACTTCCTTGGTTCCACCATTACTGTAGAGCAAAAGGGCTCCATCCACCGCTGTCTGGAACTGGGCAGACCGCTGGAATACCACTATCATGCCATAGAGCTTGTTCTGGTCATAAATTCTGTTGGTTCTGGAGAATGCCTGAATAATGTTCTGGGGAGCCATAGGTGGCCTGTCCACGAACAAAATAGCACAAGGCGGTGCATCAAAACCAGTCAGAAGCCTGTCTACAACGATAACAAGGTCAAGCTGCTCCTTACGCTGCTTATAACGGCCCTTTTTCCGGGCCAGACGGTCATTAAGGTTGGTATTATATGCCTGAAGGCTGTCCAATGCAAAATTGGTGTCAAACATTTCGTTGTAGTCCTTCAGGGCTTCCTTCATTGCCTGCTGATTAATGATGGGTTTATCATCATTTTCAGTAACGGTATAGGTGATGGCAATCTTAGGAAAATCAACACACTTTTCCTTGATGGATGCGGAAACATTACCACCAGCCACATACTCTTTAAAGAGCTTGTAATACTTCTGGGCAATATCAATGCTCTGCACTGTCAAAATAGCCTCATAGGCCTCACCCTGAGGTGCATGGAGCCTAAACTTGCCGGCACATTTATTGACAATGTATTCCACTACTTCCCTGCGGTGATCATCGGAATCATAAATATCTTCGCCGCTGTTCTTGTAGTAGGCAGACAATACCTCCTGCTCCCTTACCACCTTATCGTGAACCTGAAGATTATCATAGCTGCCTACACCCAGCTTCTCACCTACGGTGAGGATGGTATCCTCGGACAAAGAATCCCTATAATCAATCTGGAAACCAAGAACAGCCTTATTCTGCAGAGCTTCCTTAATGGTGTAGTTATGAAGGCATGGGCCATATAAAGCCTCGGTGGTACGGGCCAAATCACCCTTACGCTGCCGCTTGTTTTCATCAAAAATAGGCGTACCAGTAAATCCATACCACAAAGACCCGGCAAAGAATCTCTGTAATTCTCGCTGAGTTTCAGGTGTCACAGTTCTGTGGCACTCATCCACCACAAAGGCAATTCTCATACTGCGTAGCTTCTTGGTGGTCGGGGAATCCTTCTTTTCATCGTTATTGTACCGCTTCATAATAATCTGCATCTTCTGAATGGTGGTTACAATAACGATTCTGTCCTTGTTCTTCAGCTTCTGCAGGAGTTCATGGACATTATCTGTATCATCCACATCAATAATGTCATTTTCAGCATAAGCCTTGAAGGATAAGGAGGTCTGCTGGTCCAAATCCTTGCGGTCAATAAGGAATATGGTCTTGTCTATGCCAGGAATAAGAATAAGGTTCTTGGCCACAGTATAAGAGGTCAAGGTCTTTCCGGAGCCTGTTGTATGCCATATAAAGCCTGATTCCTGCCGTGATGAAGCACTCTTGATTTCCTCGATGGCATGAACCTGATAAGGCCGCAGAAGTATCAGCTTTTTCCGCTCGGAATCTATTACGCTGTACATTCCCACCATTTCATGGGCCTCTGGTATGCGCAATACTTCCTTGGCAAATTCAAGGTAATTCTCCACTGGCTCATTCTTCTTGTTTACCCAAGAGGTAAGGAACTTTTCGTTGAGATTGGAGCCGGTATCAGCAGCAATGTATCTTGTATTGCTGCCATTACTTACCACAAACATCTGAACCATGCCAAATAAGCCACGGAACTTGCCCTCAAGACTGTACTTTTTAATCTGTCTGAAGGCATCCATAAAGGGATGGTCCTGATTTTTCAGCTCAATATGAATCATAGGAAGTCCGTTGATCAATAGAGTAACATCAAAGCGGCGTTCCCTGTCCTCATCATCCTGCTTTTCCGATACGAACTGGTTAATAACCTCATAGGAAGAACGGCCTCCGGCTATTTCCCTGTTACTGATGGCCATAAGATGGATGGAACCCTTGGAGGCATCCTCCCTTGTAAGAGGAATAACCGCCTCGCCATTTTCCCCGGCCAGCCAAAGAACTGCCTTGTATGGAGATTTAGCCACATCCAGCATGAACTGCTGTATCTGATTAAATTCAACATCAGTAATAGGCTCTCCATCCAGGGCCCCGATATTATTTTGATTCAGTTTTTCACGGAAATTGGCCCATAGACTGGCTTCATCGGTAATATCCCGGCGATAAGTCCACTGGGACACATCCTCAGTCAGCTGTTTTATAAGGGCTTTTTCCATTGATGCTTCGCTCTGTGTCATAATATCTGCTCCGATACATTTTGAATTTATTGAATTACGACTGTATGTTTGGTATAATATTCACGGGTGCTGTTTGGCGGTCTATTTGCCCTCTTTTAAGGGGGTGATGCCCATGAACGACAGTGTGATAGCGGTTTTACTATTGATTCTGCTCATAATCATGGAAACAAAAAATAACCGCTCCTAGCCGGCAAGCACGAGCGGTTATGATGTAAAATAAACATTTAACGCGAGGGCAACCGCTAGGCGGCACCTTCTTTCTGTGCTCATTATAGCATTTGCCTGATATATCAGCAAGTGCTATTTTAATTTTTGGAACATATTATTGGGAAAACCATAATAAAACCACGTCCTAGCTCCAACAAAAATTTCTGCAAATGTTCAATAATGCCCTGCTCAATATCCTTTTCATAGAATTCTGGTGATGGCTTTAATTCCAAAAATTCCAGTACATAAGGGTCAATAAAGTCCTTATATGACGGGGGATTTTATAATGGGACCAGCTTAATTGCGAACACAGTGTGTTCACATTTGGGAAATTTCCAGTTCTTGCATTACTTCTACCTCCAGCAATAATTACTTATTCGGAAACATATTCTGTAACATGAATTTCTTGATTTCTTTAAGGCTGTCTGACTTACGCTGATGAAGGGTGATAAGTTTTTCGATATTCTTGAAATGTGCTGTAATTTTAAGCTGTTCATCCTTTGATTTTGGTAATGAAATTATAATATCTTTAATCTCCGAATTGTGTATATGACGAACAGTTGTACCTTTTATCAAGCGAAGTAGTTCCTTTTTATTGGAATTCAAAGCCAATGATAAACAACTTCCATCTATATCTGAATTTGGGCGAATGATGTTTATGTCTCCACCAAGCAAAACACCCGCTTTTTCAATACTTGTGGCTCTAGCCAAGCCTGTAGGAGTTGTATCAGATGCCGGAATGAGAACATCTCCGTATTCACTATAAACTGGTTTAATAAGCTTTGTATTGGTCCGATACACAATATTCTCAGCAATCATACCATAATCAGTATATAGATTACCGTAAAGGATGCATTCTTGTTCTCCATCATCTGCAATATCACTCCAATTAAGTCCATTGCCTGTATAGAATGATGCATACCCCTTAACCTGTCGCTGTTCCCAATCTCCAGTAAATCCAGCAAAGCGGATTTCCGGCACCTTCTCTCCCTGCTTAGGGAACATCTTCTGCAGCATATACTTTTTGACCTGCTTTAGGCTGTCACACTTACACTGATGAAGGGTGATAAGGTTGTCAAGGTTGCGAAAATATTTCCCGACCTTACATTGTTCATCCTTTGTAGGAACCATTATTTCTTTTGTTAATAAATCATCTTTTGTTATTCCTTTTATCGCTGAACCTTGAACAATATGCAAGTCGTCTTGAAGACGCTTATATAAAGCATAACAAGTAAATTGATGGTCGGTTTTTAATTCTGCTAAGGAGGTAAAATCCTGACTTGTTGTATAAGCAAATGGTACAAAAACAAGTTTTCCAACACCCACATGGGTTACTACTGCTATAGAGTTTGCAGGAACTAACTTAGCGGCTGATTTATCTAATCCTGACTGTGTAATTTTCTTTGGGATTTCAAAATCAAACATTTCATTTTCCAGTACATTTGAAGATTGAATCCATGGAATATCACCGTTCCAATATTCGTCTATACTGGTTTTAGGTGTACCACCACCTATAACATTCCCAACAATATCCCCCAACTTCTGCTGTTCCCAAGCATCCGTAAATCCTTTAAATCTTATATTAGGTGTATTCATTCTTACACCTCCCGTACCACAAATCGATATTTACCTTTACCAAGGCCACGAACATTTTCAATCAGCCCTAATTCCAACATTTTCTTTATCAAGGCCGAAGCTGGGCTTGGTGTTATTGACAAGGTGTTTACTACTTCAGTACGTCCAAATATTCTTTCTCTACCGAAGGTATCATATAGGCATTTAATGTTGTTCTTGGTCTTTGCAGTACATTGCGCCTTTTTCATCAACTCCAATATCCTGTTTTTATCATCAATGTCCTGTTGAATGTCCTGTTTTAATACTAAATGTCCTGTTTCTGGCTGCCAATCAATATGTAAATACCGATTCTTCAGCTCATTATCCTCACCCATCAACAAATTTCTAAGAAATTTTTCTAAGAATACAGTAGTCTCATGTATTCCCTTTTGCAGATTATTGTAATTGGCTCGTACCAGAGCATTACGGAAGTACCAAGAATTATCGGCAAAAAGGTCATTGGTGACATTAAAGCCCAAACTACGCAGATATTTTATGAGAAAGACTGCTGTTGTACGAGTATTGCCTTCACCAAATACATGGATTTGCCACAGCCGAGAAATAAAGCTGGCCAAATGACCAACTATCTCACTCATGGATAACCCCTTATAGCTAAACTCCTTCTCTGTCCGAAAATCATAGTCCAATGTAGCATTTAATTCCAAGGCACCGCCATAGGTTACAGAAGCACCATTTAGCACCCATTCTTTTTTCGTGATGTTGTAATCACGGATTTTTCCAGCATGGGAATACACTCCAGTAAATAACCGCTGATGAATGGACAGATATTGGGCAGGGGAAAATACGAATGATTCTTCCCCAAGGATTTCCGTTATCCTTGTGGCTACCTTATCCCCTTCCTCTGTCTGCACCTGCTCTCCCTTGGCTCTATCCTGCTTGTAGTAGCTATCTATAAGCTGTTTGGCCTCAGCAATATCTATACGTCCTTCAATATTGTCCTGAGCTGTTTTCAACAAATACTCCGATATTTGTAGATTATCTACCTTCTGCAGTCCAATGGCCGTTTTCCAGGCATGAGCCTTTTGGGCTTTATCCGGCTCACCAGAGATGTAATATTGGGCAAAAGGGTCAATATTTTTATTTACCATCAGCCTTATATTAAGCTCTTTCTTTTTACACACCTCTGTCACCGCCCTTTTCCAGTCGGAAAATTTCTTTTTGTCGTTCGATTTCCCTTTTTAATTCTTCCTGGGTAGGTAAGCACAGCTTGTATTTAGCAGCATAAAGCTGGTCATTTTTTGCCAGCGTTGAGTATCTGGCCACATCTCCATCGGTTTCCGAGCAGAGAATAATCCCTATCGTGGCGTTATCGTCTGGTTGTTTACGTTCATCATCGTATATCTGCAAATACATATCCATTTGTCCTACATCCTGATAAGAAATCTTCGTGGTCTTTAGGTCAATAAGGACAAAACATTTCAAGATGTAATTGTAAAACACGAGGTCGATAAAATAATCATTGCCCGCATCTGTTCTGATATGCTGCTGCCTTGCTACGAAGGCATAGCCCTTGCCCAGCTCCATCAGAAACCTTGATAGGTGCATAATAATAGAGCCTTCCAAATCGCTTTCCGTAAAGTCTGCATTAGGTGCCAGTCCCAGGAACTCTGCCACCACAGGATTTTTGATAAATTCCAGCTTATCCTGTTGTAGGTCTGTGGTTTTCTCCTGCATTTCCTGTTTTACAGGCTCCTTGCGCTGTGATAGCAACAGCCGTTCATAATATTGGGAGCTGATATTGCGGTCCAGGGTGCGTACACTCCATTGTTCGCTCTCTGCCTCTTTTAGATACCATTCTCTAGCGACATCATTATCCACACGTAGTAAATTCCGAAAATGTGACCATGTTAGATTTGGCACACGCGTGTGCCAAATGTCCTGCCGTGGAAAAAGTAAGTAAAATTGACGAAAGTTTCTAAGATTGCGTGCCGTGTATCCCTTGCCAAATTTTTCAGTCAATTTTACTGATAGTCTGGTCATAAGTTCCCTACCATACTCGGCTCGTTCTGCCCCGCCTTGTTCAAATTCTACTATATGCTTTCCAAGATGCCAGTAGGTAGCTATCATTGCCTGATTGACTGACGCATAAGCAGCTTGCCTGCCCTTTTCCACAATAGCTACAGCGTCAGATAGGAAGGTTTCCTGATTTACCACCATTCTTACACCTCCAAGGCTTTAATGAGCTTACTCATGGATTGCTCTATTTCCGGGGTGCTGAAGGTCAGGTCTTTCATCATTCCCAACAGCTCACTGCTGGTGTTTTTAATATCCGCATCAATGCTTTCCATATCAGCAGTTACAGCATCCAAATCTATTTCCGGCTCTGGCTCGCTGGTGTCCACATATCTAGGAATATTAAGGTTATAGTCGTTCTCCTTGATTTCCTCGAAGGTGGCCAGATGGGCAAACTTATCAATATCCTGCCTGTTCTTATAAGCCTCCACAATCTTATTGATATGCTCCGGGTCCATATAATTCTGGGCCTTATCCTTGCGGAACTCTTTAGAGGCATCAATAAACAATACGCTACGGTCTGTATTATCCTTCTTCAGGATAATTACACAGGTAGGAATACCGGTACTGAAGAAAATCCCGGCTGGAAGGCCAATAACCGCATAAATACTGCCATTTTCCAGTAAATGTTTTCTGATTGTCAGCTCAGCTGCACTGCGGAACAATACGCCATGAGGCAGGACAATTCCCATAGTACCATCATTTTTCAAATGGTAGAAGCCATGTAACAAGAAGGCAAAATCAGCCCTTGTCTTTGGTGCCAGCTTCTCATAGCTTTGGAAACGAGGGTCAGTAAGGAAGCCAGCCGCTGCGCTCCAGTGCTGGGAATATGGTGGATTCATTACAGTAGCATCATAGTTGGTAGGTTCCTCAGTTGGCCAATCGTCACCGAGGGAATCACCATTTCTAAAATGCTGATGGGTAAATGGCACATTATGAAGAATCATGTTCATGCGGGCCAAGTTATAGGTTGTATGAGATAACTCCTGACCGAAGAACTGGATAGTATTCTGGCAATCCTCACTTATATAATTTCTGGCCTGAAGAAGCAGAGAACCAGAACCCATACAAGGGTCATACAGGGAAAAGCCCGGCTTGTCCTCTTTGCCCATAGTCACTATTCTGGTAATCAGCTCAGATACGGCCTGTGGAGTATAGAACTCACCAGCCTTCTTGCCGGAACCGGCGGCAAACTGTCCAATAAGATATTCATAGGCATCACCCAAGGCATCCGCACCATATTGGGTGAAATCTATATGGGCCAGCTCCTTCATTACATCAGAAAGCATGGCATTACGCTTGGCTGGGGTTGTACCAAGGCTCTTGGAATCAATATCAAACTCCTCGAAAAGATCCTCATACGGCTTCTGGCCACGAACTATCTGGCCACCCTGCTCAATATCACGCATGGCCTGACGTAGCTGGTCGGTGGTAAAGGTTCTGTCATTTATGGCCTTGTACAGAGCCGTAAAGGTGTATTCAGGCTTGATGGCAAAACCATAGCTTTCCTCCAGCTCAGCTGCCAAATCCTCCCATTCACCACCATTACGGGCTTCCTCATAAATATGTTGCGCCTCATCCAGCGAATCAGGCTTACGGTCCTCCAATAAATCCACTACAGCATACAGCTGGCGGTCCGAAAGATACTTATAGAATACCAGTCCTAACAGATAATCCTTGTATTCATCAGCACTCATGGTGCTTCTCATAACATTGGCCGCTCCCCAAAGAGCCTGATTTAATTCCTGCGATGCCATGTACATATCCCCCGTTTATACGTAATATTAATAATTCATTAATATTATACCATTAGCACTATGGCTAGTGAATAAACCACAGGGTAAAAAATATACCTTTCAGCCAAATCCAGCAGCACAATTTTACTTTTATTGGCACAAAAAAAGCCCATCGCAAGATTAAAAAACCTGCGAGGGCTTGGTATTACTTGGAGGTGCCACCCAGATTCGAACTGGGGAATAAAGGTTTTGCAGACCTTGGCCTTACCACTTGGCGATGGCACCACATAATGGAGCGGAAAACGAGACTCGAACTCGCGACCCCCACCTTGGCAAGGTGATGCTCTACCAACTGAGCTATTTCCGCAAAATGGCGACCCGAAGGGGACTTGAACCCCTGACCTCCGCCGTGACAGGGCGGCATTCTAACCAACTAAACTACCGGGCCGCGTCTAGTTATCGCTTGTGACGACAATAGATATTATAGGTGATTAAATCCCTGTTGTCAACTAGATTTTCGTTCATCTTCCTCTTTCAGATTTGATTCATTAAGATTTCATAGTAAAAATCTTTTTTAGGCTCTCACTATATGGTGCTCTGGCAATTCCAAATTCCGTTACAATACCAGTGATAAGATCATTATCCGTCACATCAAAGGCAGGATTATAAACCTTTACCCCATCCGGTGCCATACGCTTCTCATACCACATTTCCGTGACTTCCTCAGCCTTGCGCTGCTCTATCTTGATTTCATTTCCTGTTGGTGTAGCCATATCAATAGTGGCAGTTGGAGCACACACATAAAACGGAATGTTATATCGCTTGGCAACTGTCGCCACAATGGAAGTACCAATTTTATTGGCCACATCACCGTTAGCCGCCACTCTGTCACAGCCCACAAATATGGCATTAACCCAGCCATTGCGCATAACCATATTTGACATATTATCACAGATAAGAGTCACATCAATACCAGATTCCTTAAGCTCAAAGGCTGTAAGGCGGGCGCCCTGCAGAAGAGGTCTCGTTTCATCAGCAAATACCCTAAAGCTGTAGCCCTTCTCCTGCCCCACGTAAATAGGAGCCGTGGCAGTACCATACTTTACAGCCGCCAGCTTCCCTGCATTGCAGTGGGTCAGAATACCATCTCCGTCCTTAATAAGAGTCAAGCCATGCTCGCCAATTGCACGGCACACCCGAATATCCTCCTCGCGGATTTCCACCGCCTCATCATGAAGGCATTTCACTATTTCCTCCACGCTTTTGGTCTTGTTGGTCAATACCACCTGCTCCATGCGGTTCAGGGCCCAAGAAAGGTTTACGGCTGTTGGACGGGCAGAATCCAGATATTCCTTGGCCTTGGCGAACTTTTCATAAAAGCCATCAAACTCAGTTTCCTCCGCCCCGATTTTCTTAGCTTCCAGATATATGCCGATAGCCGCTGCCACCCCAATAGCGGGAGCACCCCGAACCTGTAGCAGATATATGGCATCCCATATTTCCTTTAAATCAGTTAATTCCAAAATTTCCGTACTATATGGCAGCTTAGTCTGGTCAATAATCACCAAAGCACTCTTGGCATCATCCAGCGCAACTGTATCATAATCCATAATCGTTTTATTACTCATAATAACCTCTTATTTATTTTCACCAGGCAGGAGCTTTATCTCCTTCGGATATGCCCATTTTTGCAATTCTTCCTTATCAACATAATCCGGTTCCTTCCCAGGTCCCAAAATCGTCAAGGTATTATAGTAAATCTCCGCCAACTCCTCCACATAGGCAGCCTTGGTCAGAGCGTCCTTTATGTCTTTATCAACAGCTACAGCACCATGCTTTTCCATAAGGGCCACATCCGAAATCTGCAGAGGCTTTAGCACCGACTCCGCCAGTGCAGGAGTCGCAGGCCGTCCATAAGGGGCCACAGGAATATAGCCTTCCTTGCAGCCCAGGTGCATTAATTCCGTCACGATGGCAGGAATTGGTTTATTGAGAATGGCAAAGGTAAGGGCAAACTTGGAGTGAGTATGAACCACAGCATTTACATCAGGACGTGCCTCATAAATTTTGAGGTGCATAGTTACCTCACTGGTGGGACGGTGCAGTGTCTCAGCCTCCACCACCTCAGCATTCATATTCACCACCACAATATCATGATATGTCATTTCACTGCGGTCCATGCCTGTGGGAGTAATACAAATGAGTCCTGTATCCTCATCACGGATACTAAAATTGCCGGAGCGATGCTGACAAAGCCCCATATTTTCAGCTTTAACAGCACATTCCAGCACTTTTCTTTTGATTTCTTTTAACATATATAAGCCACCTTTCGCTCAAAACAGCGACATCTGATCGCTCTCATCCATACCTTCAAGACAGCCATGGACTCTGAGGGCCTCAACACTGGTTTTCGTTATTCCGGTTCGCTTCTTCAAATTTTCAATAGAAGAAAATGGACCGGTTTTTCTTTTCTCCACAATGGACTTGGCATCCACACCACCAAGACCCGTAAGGGTGGTAAACGGTGGCAGAAGGGCATTTTCCTCTGTCACCATCTGGAAGCGGTCAGCCCCGGATTTGTAAAGATCAACCTTTTTCACCTTAAAGCCTCTAATATACATTTCCCAAGCCAGCTGAAGGACAACATAAAGCTCATCCTCCTTGGCATCCCTTTTATCCTTGGCCTCCAGCTCCTCCATTTTTTCCTTGACTGCCTTCTGTCCCCTGGCAATGATATCCGAATCAAAGGCAGCAGCACGAATAGAAAAATAAGCCGCATAGTAAGCCAGCGGATAATGAACCTTACAGAAGGCAATACGATAAGCCATCATAACGTAAGCCGTTGCGTGAGCCCTTGGGAACATATACTTAATCTTCTGACAGGATTCAATATACCATTCCGGAATACCAGTCTTACGAAGGGTTTCCACCACATCTGGTTCTATGCCCTTCCCCTTACGAACCCGCTCCATAGTCTTAAATGCCAAAAGTGGCTCCACCCCATTGTGCATGAGATACATCATGATATCATCACGGGCAGCAATGGCGTTTTGCAGGGTACACGTACCTGCTCTGATAAGGTCCTGGGCATTTCCCAGCCATACATCAGTACCATGGGAAAAGCCGGATATGCGCACCAAATCCGAAAAACAGCTTGGATTGGTGTCCGCAATCATCTGACGGGTAAAATTGGTCCTAAACTCCGGAATCCCAAAGGTACCGGAATTAGCCCCCAGCTCTTCCTCTGTAACTCCCAAAGCATTGGTACAGTTGAATAAACTCAAGGTTGCCGGATCATCAAATGGAATAGTCTTAGGATCGCGATGGGTAAGATCCTCCAGCATCTTAATTACCGTAGGATCATCGTGGCCCAGAATATCCAGCTTAACCAAACGGCTGGAGATGGAATGATAATCGAAATGAGTGGTAATTGTAGCTGATGTGGTGTCATCAGCAGGGTGTTGAAGTGGCGTAAAGAAATGCACATCCATATCACGTGGCACTACCATAATACCAGCCGGATGCTGTCCTGTGGTGCGCTTAACACCATTACAGCCAATGGCCACCTTATTAATGTAGGCCTCCCGCTTGGTCTGCCCCTTTTCCTCAAAGTATTTTCTCACAAAGCCATAGGCGGTTTTCTCCGCCACAGTACCAATGGAACCGGCACGGAATACATTATCCTTACCGAAAAGCTCCTCAGTGTACTTATGAGCCACCGGCTGGTATTCACCAGAGAAATTAAGGTCAATATCAGGAACCTTATCACCATCAAAGCCCAGGAATACGGCAAATGGAATCTCGTGGCCATCCTTTATCATATTAGTACCGCAGATAGGACAGTTCTTATCCGGCAAATCATAGCCACAGCCATAGGAACCATCTGTAATAAACTCACTATGCTTACAGTGTGGACACCGCCAATGCGGTGGCAGTGGATTTACCTCGGTAATACCCGTCATAGTTGCCACAAAGGATGAGCCAACAGAGCCACGGGAACCTACCAAATAACCATCTAAATTGGATTTACGCACCAAGCGCTGAGCGATAAGATACAAAACCGAGAAGCCATGGGCAATAATTGGTTTTAGCTCCTGGTCAATTCTATCCTGGACGATTTTCGGCAACACTTCTCCATACAAGCTCTTGGCCTTGTTATAGGTCATGGAGGTTATTTCCTCATCCGCCCCCGGAATCATTGGTGAATACAATTCATCTGGAATAGGCTTAAACTTTTCACACATTTCCGCGATTTTTCGTGGATTGGTAACTACTGCCTCGTATGCTGCTTCTTCCCCAAGATACTGGAATTCTGCCAGCATTTCCTCCGTAGTTCTAAGGAACAAAGGTGGCTGAAAATCCGCATCCTTAAAGCCCTTTCCCTTCATGAGAATAGCACGATAAATCTGGTCCTCAGGATTAAGAAAATGCACATCACAGGTAGCAATTAGCGGCTTATTTAGTTGCTTTGCCAGCTCAGCAACCTTCAAATTAATATTAATGAGATCATTGTCATCTTTTATATTAGGAAAATCTTCACTTCTGACAAGGAATTCATTGTTGCCAATAGGCTGGATTTCCAAATAATCGTAGAAATCAGCAATCTTAAGTAATTCCTCATCGCTTTGTCCTGCTACAATAGCCCTTATCAGTTCCCCCGCCTCACAGGCAGAACCAATAATCAGCCCCTCACGGTATTCCTGGATAAGCTGCCGTGGCAATCTCGGTGTACGATGGAAAAAACGCAGATGAGACATGGTTATCAGCTTATAGAGATTGCGAAGGCCATTAGGATTTTTCGCCAGCAAAATAATGTGATTTGCCCGCTTTTGCTCGTAATCCTCTCCTACCAGATAGCCTTCCACACCGTAGATGACCTTTATATTCAGTGGCTTACGTCCAAATACTGTATCCATAGCCTCAGGAAAGGCCTGAACAACGCCGTGGTCTGTGATGGCAATGGCCGGCCAGCCCCATTTTTCGGCAGTAGTAATAAGCTTCTTGGCTGAAGACACCGCATCCATATTACTCATAGTAGTGTGACAATGAAGCTCCACACGTTTTTCCTCTGCATTATCCTTGCGACTTTCCACATCCACCAGCAACACACTGTCAGCAAACATTACATAGTCGTTATCGTATTTGTCGTAGCGGACAGAACCCTTTATCTTTATGACACCGCCACCCTTGGCAGCTTTTTTTAGACGGCCGAGAACCTTTTCATAGCCCTCGGTATCCTTAAAGAAGGCCTTACAGGAAATACCCTCGGTATTATCCGCCACAGAAAAAAGAAGAATATTGGTAGTCTGGAAGCTGCGGCCATCCACACCAGCAATAGTGCCCTGAACCACTATATTCCTCATTTCACCTTCTATCTGAGAAATAGGGATAATTTCACCTATTATAGCCTCACCATAAACAAGGGGACTATCATCATCGCCAATTGGAATAGACGAACGTCTAGGACGGGAGGATTTATTGGAAGTGCCTTTTTCTCCACCGCCACTGGCAGAAGAAGCTCCACCATAACTACCACCATAGCCGCCACCACCCTGAGCAGGCTTCGGAGCCGGTGCTTTGGCAGCCTCTAATGCAGCCTGGTACTCCTTAGTCTCATGAACAGCCTCTTCTACATCAGGCACCTCTATTTCCTCATATACAGGCAAACACTCCAGCTTAATAGGATAGCCGATTACCTTGATACCGGCTTCCTTTAAATCCTGTAAAATATTATGTTCTTCGAGAAGGTATTTACTAAAATCGCCATTTACCTGCAGCAAAATCTTGGATTCTTTATATATGCGATTGGAGTGCAAAAGGATGTGCCGCACACCCTGGTTCTCCTTGGCAACATAATCCACCAGCTTTTCCCAGTTCTGCTCCACAATTTTGTCCAGCTTCATAGCTGTCTGATAGATAAGCACCTTGGCCACCTGATTTTTTTCCTCCACAAAGGCAGCCACCCGTTCAAGGAGTGATTCCGCAATTTGTGGCATAGTCCAGGCCAGTATTTCCCATGTATTGGTATCCAAAGAAATTTCCACATGACGAATAAAGCCGCCCTTAAGCAGCACCTCCTCATCATGATTCATTTCCATCCCCCTGGCCAAGTCAAACAATATGCGACTGGTCTTGGGGACAATACAGTATTTATCCATAAGAAGCAAAACCCCCGAATACAAATCATCTTTCCTAAATAGTATAGCAGAAAAATGATGATAAAATGCACAAAAAAAGAATTCGCCGCAAGATTTCTCTTGCGGCGAACTCCTCCTGAAAGGGGAACTATTGAAAAAAGGTATTAATCAAAGCATACCTTATGAGGATTCAAAATGTTGTTTGGATCGAATGCCTTCTTGATTCCCTGCATCAGCTTCATGGACTCCTTAGGGAGACTTTCCTTCAGATAAGGCTTCTTGGCAAGACCGATACCGTGCTCACCGGAAACCTGACCCTTCAGCTCACGAGCCTTGAGGTACATACGCTCCATTGCCTTACCCAGCATCTCAGCCCACTTCTTGTCATCCATATCATCACGGAGGATGTATACATGGAGGTTACCATCACCAGCATGACCAAAGCTCTTAATGCGGATGCCCATTTCCTTGCGAAGATCATGAACGAACTCAACGAACTCATTTACACAGCTTCTAGGAACAACTACGTCTACCTCATCCATCATGGTGGTAGAGCCCTTAATTGCCTCAAGGAATGCTCCTCTTGCCTTCCAGATTGCCTCTGCACGCTCGTCAGTATCAGCAATCAAGAGGTCAAGTGCGCCCTGCTCCAAGCAAATCTGAGCTATGCCGTCATAATACTTACTGATTTCCTCTACAGATGCACCATCGAACTTCAGTAAGAGGTAAGCATCAGCCTGGTTATCAGGGAACTTCTTGCCGAGGTACTCCTCAGAGTCCATAATAACCTCGCGCTCCATGAACTCTACAGCAGTAGGGATAACGTTGGAGCTAACAATAAGAGGTACAGTGCCAATAGCCTGTGCCAGAGTTGGGAATGGAATCAACAGAGAAACATTCTTCTGTGGCAGTGGCAACAGTCTAAGGATTGCCTTAGTAACCAAGCAGAGAGTACCCTCGGAACCTACAATCAAATCCTTAAGGTCATAGCCGGAGCTGTTCTTTACAACCTTGCCGCCTACTTCCATGATAGTACCGTCAGCCAGAACTACCTCCAAGCCACGTACATAGTCTCTGGTTACACCATATTTAACAGCACGCATACCACCGGCATTGGTGCTGATGTTACCACCAATGGTTGCAGTCTTCTCACCTGGATCAGGTGGATAGAAAAGACCCTTCTCCTCTACATACTGACCAATTTCCATCAGCAGAACGCCTGGCTCAACAGTGAGGGTCAAATTCTTTTCGTCCAGCTCCAAGAAGTGATTCATAAGGGTAGTATCAATCATGATACCCTTCTCCACTGCAACGGAGGAACCTACCAGACCAGTACCAGCACCTCTAGGGGTTACAGCAATATGCTTGTCATTAGCATATCTCATAACCTTGGATGCTTCCTCTGCAGAGGTAATCTTTACTACCATCTCAGGATAGGAAGCGTCAGCACTTAACTCGTCATGACTATATTCTTCATTAATTTCATCAGCCCAAAGAATGCGCTCACGAGGCACATACTGGCTGATAGCCTCTAAATCGGAAGCATCTAAAACCTTGTATTCGCTCATGCCTTTACACCCTTTCCCTGTTTAACCTGCTCAATGAGCTTTGGAATAACTTCATAAATATCACCGATAACAGCGTAGTTTGCTACCTTAAAGATGCTGGCATTAGGATCAGTATTGATAGCAAAGATGTTGTCGGAGTTGTTCATACCAGCTACAAACTGAATTGCACCGGATACACCACAGGTGATAATGAGTTTAGGACGAACGGTACGGCCAGAAAGACC
>DFHJ01000058.1:0-8814 GCA_002372665.1 Anaerovibrio lipolyticus | reverse complement strand
CCCAGAGCATCTGCCAGCTCGCGAACCAAAGCAATGTCTTCCTTCTTCTTCAGACCACGGCCTGCAACAACGAGGATATCAGCATTTTCAATGCTCTTTTCCTTCTGCTTCTGGGTAATACCCAAAACCTGAGTACGGGTCTTAAGCTTTTCAGCTGGAACTGAAATCTTGACGATTTCGCCCTTAGCCTCAGCACTGCGCTCAGGAGCATCCATAATCTTATAACGAACAGTAGCCAGCTGAGGTCTGGAATTTGGAGTCAGAATCTCTGCCATGATGTTACCACCAAATGCAGGACGAATCTGTACCAAATCAGTATTCTCATGGATATCCAGAATTGTGCAGTCTGCTGTAAGACCAGTGTTAAATCTGGAAGCAACTCTTGGAGCCAGCTGACGGCCTACAGGGGTTGCACCAACCAAAATAGCGGAAGGCTTAATCTCGTTTACAAAGGCCTCAAATGCTGCAGTATAGGACTCCATCTGGAAATCCTTCAGCTCTGGGGCATCCACAACGAATACCTTATCTACGCCATAGTGAAGCAGCTCCTCTGCTTTCTTTTCAATATCACTACCAATGAATATAGCATATACAGGATGGTTAATCTTCTTTGCAAGCTCACCAGCTTTACCAAGAAGCTCAAAGGTTACCGGATGAATCTCACCATTTACGTGGTCAACATATACGGTAATACCATTCCATAAAGACTTATCAACAGTCTTTACTTCTTCCTCTACATACTCCATTGCACCAGGCTGGCCCTTCTTTACACAGAGCTTACAGAGCTTACAGCCTGCATTAACTTCCAGCTTGCCATCCTTTTCTTCTAAGGCATTAAAAGGGCAAATGGAAATCATTGCATTAATATCAGTTACTTTGTCCTGATGAACTATCAGTTTTCCCATTGTTAATCCCCCTTATCCTAACAATTTTCTGCTCTTGATTGCGCCGTAAATTTTCTCTGCCAATACATCAGCAGGATCATCCCAGGTAACCTGAACCTTGTCGGAAGTAGGTGGGAATATACGCTGAACCTGAGTAGCGGAACCATTAAGACCATAGTTGTTCTTATTCTGGTCTTCCATATCCTTTAAGGTGTACATTACGATTTCGCGATCCTCAGTGTCCTTCTTCTTTAAATAAGATGGAAGGCGTGGCTGTACAATATCCTTCTGAACAGTGATAAGGCATGGGAAGGAAACCTTCAAATGCTCAATATCCTGTGCCATTTCCATATCTACAAGTATATTGTCACCCTCAACGCCTTTAATTTCTTTTACATTACATACGCATGGAATATCCAGCTGCTCGGATACCTCAGGGCCAACCTGTGCAGTATCACCATCTGTAGTCTGGAGTCCGCAAAGAATTATATCAAACTTGCCAAATTTCTTGATACCCTGTGCAAGAGTATGTGCGGTAGCCAATACATCAGCTCCGCCGAATGCACGGTCAGATACGATTGCACCTGCATCTGCACCCATTGAATATGCTTCCTTGATAATTGCCTGAGCCTGTGGTGGTCCCATGGTAATAACGCTCACTCGGCCACCGTACTGCTCCTTCAATCTCAGTCCACATTCAAGCGCATACAGATCGTAAGGGTTCATCTTGCTATCTGCACCATTACGCTTCAATACTCCGGTAACAGGATCAACCTCTACCTTATTGGAGCCTGGAACCTGTTTGATACAAACCAGAATTTCCATGAATAAATCCTCCTCATACTTTCATTATAATGCCGTTGTTCAAATTTTGCCCACGGCAAAATATACCTCTTAGCATTTCAACGAGGTGAAACCTCGTTATATCGTCCAAGGTGAGTGATTAGTCTCACCCTGGACTGTATCCCCTGATTGATATTATAACGATATTACAGCTTTTCAGCCAACAAATCTGCAATATGCTTTACCTTGATGCCAGTATTCTGGCTATCAAGACCGCCGCCAATCTGCATCATACAGGATGGGCAAGCAACTACACAGGTAGTAGCTCCTGTATTCTTGATATTCTGAACCTTTTCCTCCAGCATAGGGATAGAAACTTCAGAATACTTCATACCGAAGGAACCAGCCATACCACAGCACTTATCACAGTTCTTCATCTCAACAAGCTCTACGCCTGGAGTTGCATCGATAAGAGCTCTAGGCTCCTCATAGATGCCAAGACCACGTTTCATGTGGCAAGAATCGTGGAAGGTTACCTTTTCGCCACCAGCAGCTGGCAACAGCTTGCCCTGAGCCTTGTATTCTTCAGCTACAAAGCTGGAGAATTCGCGAACCTTCTTACAGAAGGCCTTTGCTCTAGGACCCCATACAGGATCATCTGCAAAGAGCTTCTCGTAGGTTTCGCTGAGAGTCTCAGCACAGGTTGGACAAGAAGTAACAATCACATCTGGCTTTACTGACTCAAGAGCTTCAATGTTTCTCATTGCAGCCTTCTTACCAGTTTCACGGTCACCTACACCGAGGATTGGCTTGCCACAGCAGCTCTGAGCCATAGGATATACGACTTCCATACCCAGACTCTGCAATACCTTTACAACATTTTCACCAGTATCAGCAAATACGAAGTCTGTATTACATCCGCTGAAGAATGCTACCTTCTTCTTTGCATTGGATGGATTCTTCTTTTCCAGAGCAGGCATCCGGTCACGAATTGACCTTTCAGCAATAGTTGGCAAGCTTCTGCCCTTGGTCATGCCAGCAAAGAACAGTGGCAAATGACGGATGAACTTACCAGACTTAAACGGTGCCTGACCAACAGAACCAGCCTTCAAAAGCAGCTTATGGAACAAGCCTCTGTCGTTAAGGACATTATCGAAGAAGGACTTATCCATTGTTGGGGTACCATGCTTCTTAACGTATCTATTTCTCAGTTCATCAATAAGATCTGGAATTGGAATCTTACCTGGACAAACTGTAGTACAGGTCCGGCAACCAATACACAAATCGGAGAACTGACTGAAGTTTTCAATACCATTTAAAAGACCTGTAAGGATTGCACCAATACCACCGGAGTAAATGTGACCATATACGTGGCCACCTACCAAGGTCCAGATTGGGCAAACATTAAGGCAGGATGCACAACGTACGCACTGGTAAACCTGCTTCATAACTGGGTCATGGGCAGCCTCCAGACGGCCGTTATCCAAAAGGATTACATACTGCTTTCTGTTCTCCTCTACCCACTTGCCGTCCTTCTTGTACATAACAGGAGTAGGACCATCCACCATTGTCATGTAACTTGTCATCTTCTGGCAGGTACCATTACGAGGTAACAAACGGAGAATCTTGGCAGCATCCTCTGTCTTAGGAATGAGCTTTTCATAACCTATAAGTACAACATGAATTCTAGGAAGTGTGGTTACCAAACGGGCATTACCCTCATTGGTAACAAGACCAATAGCACCGTTTTCAGCAATACCGAAGTTAGCACCGGTGATACCCATATCAGCCTGTAAGAACTCCTGACGCAGGGTCTGACGGGCTTTCTGAATCATGTATGGAATGTCTTCACCTGGAACATCCTCGTGAAGTTCCTTTTCAAACATCTCAGCACACTGATAACGGTTCAGGTGTATAGCCGGCATAACCATGTGGGATGGTTTCTGTCCAGCAATAGCAATCATCCACTCGCCAAGGTCAGTTTCCTTAACGCGGATATCATTCTCAGTAAAGCATTCATTAAGATGAATTTCCTCAGATGCCATAGACTTGGACTTAACAACTCTCTTGACACCATTTTCCTTACAAATTTTGATAAGGAACTTTTTAACCTCATCGCCGTCTTTTGCTCTGAATACCTCACCGCCACGAGCCTTGACATTTTCTTCGAACTTGTCAGCCAGCTCCTCAATGTGGTCTACAGCATCAGCCTTCATGCGACGGAGGTTTTCACGAAGCTCCTCAATATCCTGACCAGCGTAGGACTTCAGGCGGGAACCTGGATACTGATCTGCAAAGCGGGACAGGGCATCCTGCATGATACTATCCTGCAACTTTGATTTTATTTCTCTTTTAAGGTCACGTGCCATTACTTAGCCCCCCCTTCGTTCTCTACAGCAATGATGATGAGTTTGTTAGGGCCATGAACACCAAGGCTCAATACGCGCTCAATATCAGCTGTACGGCTAGGGCCAGTAACAAATCCGCAATAGCCTTTCTGGAAAACCTTACCGATAATCTGACAAGCTGAAGTAATGTTTTCTACCATATAATTGGCATTTACAAAAACAACATTCACAAATGGAAGCATGCTGGTAACTCTTGCTTCGTATGAATAATTATCAACTACAAGACTTCCGGACTCGCCTATACCAAATTCAGCAGTTGAAATGCCAACATCAGCACTAGCAGCATGTTCAGCAATATCAAACTTTTCAGTGTAAACCTTTGTACCATCCTCACTCAGTCTGGAGTAAATTCCTTTCAATGCAGGGTTTTCATCTCCACCTACAGCAATAATTTCCTTTGGGGCATACTCCTTTAATACTTCCTTGAGTTTTGCCTCTCCTGCTGCGTAATCAGCTACCTTATATACCTGAGCAGCTGCAGCCGTGGCATTAGCCTCAAAGTCGGCCCAGTACTTAGCATCTACAAGTCCACTAATAAACGCCTTTTCCGGCCAATTAACACACACCTTTTCCATTAGATACTCTCCTTTCAGAGAAATTCATCCAACAAAATCGTCAAACCATTTCTACTCATGTTTTATTATAATATCGTATAAATCGTCTGTCAATAGGAATAAATAATCTCTAATCAATATTAAATTAGATAAAAATCACCATCGATTTAAAAAAATTATTCAGACAATTTTCTATATTATGCTTGATTATTGGATTCAAATAAAATATAATTATCACATCAATTGAATACGATATTATTTTTTAATAAGCGTATGTGGAAATCATCTTACAAATTGAAGTTCATTCTTTTTTTAGTGAACAAGCAAACCATTTCTATTCGGCTTAAGTAACATATAATGAAGCAATTCATTATATATATGAATGAAATGCAAGGAGATGATATATGTGTTAGCACTTGTTGCCGCAATACCTATTATTATTACCATTATTCTTACGGTAGGCGTAAACATGCCAGCTAAGAAGGTTCTGCCAATCGCTTGGCTTTCCATCTGTTTAATTGGTCTTTTCTATTGGCAAATGGATATGCTCCATGTGACCGCGTATACAATAACCGGTTTCCTGGGATCCATTGATACGCTGCTGATTATCTTTGGTGCTATTTTACTGATGAACATGCTGAATGAGGCTGGCGCAATGCACAGAATCGAAGCAATGTTCAATGGTATTTCTGAGGATGCCCGTATTCAGTTAGTAATTGTAGGTTATGGTCTTTCCGCATTTATCGAGGGTGCTGCAGGCTTTGGTACTCCACCAGCTATCTGCGCTCCGCTGCTGATTGGTCTTGGTTTCCCTCCAATGGCAGCAGCTACAGCCTGCCTGATTTTGGATTCACCACCGGTATCCTTCGGTGCCGCTGGTACACCAACCAACTCCGCAGCTGAGATTTTGAAGGACACTCTTCCTACCATCGGTGTTACTGATTTGGAAGCCTGGAAGCTGGATCTTTCATGGGCATCTGCTGTTGGCCTTGCCGCTGGTACCTTCTTTGTAATTATGGTAGTTTTAGCATTGGTTACCAGACAGTACAGTGAAGATAAATCTTTCTTCAAGCATTCCCTGCCAATGGTTCCATTTGTATTATTTACAACTGTAGTATTCGATGTTTTTTATCTTATCGTTGCAAAATTCATTGGTTCCGAGCTGGTATCAATTTGCGCAGGTGCGGTAACTATATTTGCCACCATCGGTGCTGCCAAGGCTGGCTTCCTGGTACCAAAGGATATCTGGCGTTTCCCTGGTACTGAAAGAAAAACTGAGACTAAAACAGACACCAAAGAAGATAAACCTTCCATGTCCCTCTTAAAGGCTTGGACTCCTTATCTGCTTATTGCACTTTGGCTTGTACTTACCAGAATTCCAGAGATTGGTTTGAAAGGAATTATTACTAGTTTTGTATTCTCTATGAATAATATTATGGGTGTTGAGGGTGCTGGCTTTGCCATGAAGTACTTCAACAATCCTGGTTTATTCCCATTCGTTTTAGTTGTATTGATTTCCATTCCATTCTACGGACTTAGAGGAGATCAGGTGAAAGACATAGTAAAGAAATCCTATAATCAGCTTTACGGTGCCACCATCGCCCTGCTCTTCGGTTTTGCAATGGTTTATATTTATCGTTATTCCAATGCTAACCCATTGGGCTGGGATTCCATGCTGGTTGCCATGGCCAAGGGCATGGCTGATCTGGCAGGAGCAAATTATGTATTCGTTGCTCCGTTCATTGGTACCATCGGTGCATTCATGTTTGGTTCCAACACAGTATCCAACATTATGTTTACCCCTCTCCAGTTCGAGACTGCAACTATCCTGAATATACCTCATGTATTTATCGTAGCTCTCCAGAACCAGGGCGGTGCCATTGGTAACATCGTATGTATCAACAATATCGTTGCGGTGTGCGCTACAACAGGCATCATAGGTGCTGAAGGTAAGCTGATAAAAGCCGCTTCGTTGCCATGGGTAATATGGTACATCGTGTTGATGGCTGCAATGCTTGGTGCAGTTGCATTTGGAATTATTTAACCCCAGTTAGTAAAAGCAATCTTTAGTTAGTGGGTGGTCTGCCACCCCGACAGACCACTTATTAAATATTCCCTTTATCTAACAACCCAAATAAAAACTCGCTGTCTCCCCGACAGCGAGTTTTTATTTGCGAGCACTTCCCCCATTACTTCATAACCATTGCACATAATAAAAGGACTACTTTACATAATGAAAGTAGCCCTTATTATGATTAATTACACTTCATTGGTGGCTGGCTTATTGCTGTTGCCAGATTTCTTGCTTTCCGCAAGATTACGCATAGTTACCCACAATGGGCTTGCGATAAAGATTGAGGAATAACAACCGCTGAAGAAGCCGCACAGCAGTGCAAAGGCGAAATCCTTGGTGGTATCGCCACCGAACCAGTACAGTGCAAAGGTTGTAAACAAACAGGTAAATACAGTGTACAGGGAACGGGTCAGTGTCTGGTAAATACTGCGATTTGCCAGCTCATAAAGATCTCCGCCACGACGGAAATGAAGCTTCAAATTTTCTCTGATACGGTCAAAGATTACGATGGTATCATTGATGGAATAACCTACAATGGTCAGTACGGCTGCTACAAAAGAGCTGTCCACCTGCTTCTGGGTAAAGGAGAAAATACTCAATACCACCAGAATATCATGAACCAAGGCTAATACCGCAGATACACCAAAACGCCACTCGAAACGGTAAGAAACATACATGATGATCAGTACCCAGGAAATCAGTGTTGCCATAACAGCATCCATGATGAGCTCGCCACCAATGGTAGCACCTACCTTCTCCTCACGGAGAACAGTGTAGTCACCCACATCTTCCTTGAGGCTGGCCATAACAGCCTTACGATCATTCTCCTCCAGATCAATGGTACGAATCATTACGTCCTTGGAGGATTCTACATTGGTAGCATCACCGGACAACTGAATAGTAGCGTTATCCAGATTGTATTTTTTTAAAGTGTTACGAATTTCCGGAAGGGTAACTTCCTTTTCAAAACGCATGTCAATAATAGTACCACCGGTAAAATCTATACCAAAGTTAAAGCCGTTGGTAAACATGCTGAAAATACCAGGAATAATTATAAGCAGGGAAATTGCGAACCAAATCTTGGAACGGCGCATTATGTCAAAAGGAATCTTAACCTGCTGTTCAACAGTTTTCTTAGCCAAGCTTGGTCACCTCCTCTTTCTCCTTCCCCACATTACTGATACCATAACCATATATAGCAGGATTCTTAAAGAGCTGAGCTGCAATCAGATTCTTACACATAAACTGGGTAAGGGTAATGGCTGTAAACATAGATAAAACAACACCCAACCCAAGGGTAATTGCAAAGCCCTTAATACTGCCTGTACCAAAGCAGAACAGCACTGCAGAGGCAATGATGGTAGTAATATTGGAGTCGAAAATAGTGGTGAAAGCACGCTCAAAACCAGAATCCATGGCCAAACGCATGGTCTTACCCGTGCGGAATTCTTCCTTAAAATGCTCAAAAATAAGCACGTTGGCATCTACCGCCATACCAATGGAAAGAATAATACCCGCTACACCTGGAAGCGTGAGGGTTGCATCCAGCATCTTCAAGCTAAAGAGCAAAATAATAACATAAGCCATCAATGCAATATCTGCAATGAGACCTGGCAAACGATAGAACAAAATCATAAAGAGAACTACGGCACCAAGGCCAATGGCAAAGGCATAAACGGATTTATCCTTGGAGTCCTGACCAAGGGAAGGGCCTACAGTACGGGTTTCAATGATGTTAACCTTTACCGGCAGGGAACCACTTCTCAGGAGAATTGCAAGATTGTGGGCTTCCTCCAAGGTCTTGTTACCAGTAATAACAGCCTTGCCGCCCATAATAGGCTCGTTTACACGTGGGTTTGTAAGTACCTCGCCATCCAAAAGAATGGCAATGTTACGGCCCACATTCTTAGTGGTCAAATCAGCGAATTTCTCGCCACCCTCAGGGCTGAATTCCAGCTCAACCAAGTTCTGCCCCTGCTGGTCAGTCTGCTCACGGGCATCCTTCAGGTCAGTACCGGTAAGAACTGTCTCGCCCTTATCATTCTTGAATTCCAGCATTGCTGTCTTACCAATCACCTGAATTGCCTTATCAGGATCCTTGATGCCAGGCA
>DFHJ01000006.1:22180-35396 GCA_002372665.1 Anaerovibrio lipolyticus | reverse complement strand
GCTGTCAATACCAGCAGTCTTGGCAGACAAGGTAATGGCATTCTCACCGGAAGCAGTTTTTACTGCATTCTTGGAGCCATCAATACCGATGGAAGCTGTCTTTGCATAAGCAACAGTGATAGCTCCGCCAGTAAGGGAGCTTACTACATTAGCTAACTGCTTGTCCCCTACGGTTGTGGAAGCAGTCACGGTCTTACCATCCTTAACATAAGATACAGTAACAGTATCTGTGCTGTGGATATTCAGTGGATCTCCATTACGTGCTGCCAAATCAACCAACTTAGTAGTCTTGTCAGTAGTAGTAGCCAAGCTCTGGTTAGTCATGCGGGTAGTAGTAGCAATGGTTTTCTTGTTGTGGGAACCATCCACCAAGTATTTGCCATTGAAGGTAACATTTGCATTGTCGTTAATCTGGTCGATGGACTGATCAAGCTCCTTCTGGATAGTAGCACGGTCAGAATCAGTGTTGGTGTCGTTTGCTGCATTTACTGCCTTTTCCTTCAAGGTCTTCAGGATTTCTACAGTGGAGCTTACAGCACCTTCAGCAACCTTCATCATAGAGCCGCCGTTCTGAGCATTCTGATTTGCCTGATCCAAGGAACGGATCTGAACACGCATTCTCTCGGAAATAGCGTAGCCGGATGCATCATCAGCAGCACTGTTGATTTTCATACCGGAAGAAACTTTTTCCAAGCTCTTCTTAAGAGCATTAGTGTTCTTGTTCAGAGTGTTCAGGGTGTTAATTGCGGACATGTTGTTCTTTACAACCATAGCCATGATAAATTCCTCCTTGATTTTAACATTTACAGGCTTCCTTGCCTGATATTAACCTTTGAGCCAAGGCTTCATTTGGTATTGCCTTAACTCATTTTCATTTATCTGACAATAATATCGGGCGAGAATTTGAATTACTTAAATATTTTTAAAAAAATTTAAAACCTCATTCCCCTCCTTCGGAGGTACCTTCCCCAGAGGGGAAGGCTAAATAAAAAAAGAACCGCCCCGTAGGGCGGTCCCGAAAATCATGGCTGATTTTAGTTGTTTGTCTTACTATATACCTATTACTGGAGCAGGCTGAGTACATTGGAGCTGCTCTGGTTAGCCTGAGACAGCATGGACTGTGCAGCCTGGAGCAGAACGTTGTTCTTAGTGTAGTTGGTCATTTCCTTAGCCATATCAGCATCACGGATCACAGACTCTGCACTGGTTACATTCTCGCTTGCAGTAGTCAGGTTAGCCTGAGTGTATTCGAGACGGGACTCAGCGGCACCGATGGTGGTCTGCTGATCAAGAGCCTTCTGAATAGCTGCATCAAGAGCGTTGATAGCGGCATTAGCCTTAGCCTGAGTACCTACAGAGATGGTAGAACCATCAGTACCCTGGAGGCCAAGAGCATGAGCCTTCATGTCGGTAAGGCCAACCTTGATGGACTGACCAGCCTTGGTACCTACCTGAAGAACAATGGAATTGTCCTCAGAAGCGTTCTGAGCACGGATGGACTCCTCAAATGCATCCAAGGATGCGTTAGCAGCCTTGTTTACATTGCCCTTGTTATCGGTAATGTACATGGTGAAGCCGGCAATCTGGCTGTCAATACCAGCAGTCTTGGCAGACAAGGTAATGGCATTCTCACCGGAAGCAGTGTTTACTGCATTCTTGGAACCATCAATACCAATGGAGGCTGTCTTTGCATAAGCAACAGTAACAGCTCCACCAGTCAGGGAGCTTACTACATTGGCTAACTGCTTGTCTCCTACAGTTGTGGAAGCAGTCACGGTCTTACCATCCTTAACATAAGATACAGTAACAGTATCTGTGCTGTGGATATTCAGTGGGTCTCCATTACGTGCTGCCAAATCAACCAACTTAGTAGTCTTTTCGGTATTGGCAGACAAGCTCTGATTAGTCATGCGGGTAGTAGTTGCAATGGTCTTCTTGTTGTGAGAACCATCTACCAAGTACTTGCCATTGAAGGTAACGTTTGCGTTATCATTAATCTGGTCAATGGACTGATCAAGCTCCTTCTGGATAGTAGCGCGGTCAGAATCAGTGTTGGTGTCGTTTGCTGCGTTTACTGCCTTTTCCTTCAAGGTCTTCAGAATTTCTACAGTAGAGCTTACAGCACCTTCAGCAACCTTCATCATAGAGCCGCCGTTCTGAGCATTCTGATTTGCCTGATCCAAGGAACGGATCTGAACACGCATTCTCTCGGAAATAGCGTAGCCGGAAGCGTCATCAGCTGCGCTGTTGATCTTCATACCGGAAGAAACCTTTTCCAAGCTCTTCTTGAGAGCGTTGGTGTTCTTGTTCAGAGTGTTCAGTGTGTTAATTGCGGACATGTTGTTCTTTACAACCATAGCCATAATAAATTCCTCCTTGTCTTTTCTATAGTAGCTTCCTTGCTGCTAGAATATGAATAAATTTTATAGTAGCAGGCTTAAAGCCTGACAGCTAACACCTCATCCACCGTCTTTCGACGGTCCTCCGACGGAGCTTTGCTCCTAGTACCTTTAGGTGCTTCCCCAAAGGGGAAGACGTTAATATTCACGATTAAACATACTACCGGAAGCGAGCCCGAAGGAGTCATAGCTTCTTACAGTAATATTGTTGCGCTTGGACTTATTCAGCCAAGAGCGGGCCTTGTGCATTATCTGCATATCCATGGGCTCAATCTTCTTACGAAGGGCAACTCCCTCAGGAGAACGGGCATATTCATGATCCGGCAAAGCCTGAAGCATTTCCATAAGCCGTTGCCGCTGGTCTACCAGGTCAAGGAACGTATCGATGTCTTCCTCATCAATAAATTTCATAAGCTCCTTGGTAATAGCCAGATACTTCTCCCACAGCTCCTGTTCTGTCAACTGATGCTTACCATCCATATCAAGATGCTCCTTTTTCTTTTCTGGCCTTTATCATTGCCTGAGCCCAAGCGGAGCGAAGCTCCTTAATAATATCCATGCACTCTGTTACCTTCTCCGGCTTGCTTCTCATATTGGCCTCCACCAAAGAGTTGTACACGTAATCATACAGCGGCATCAGCTGGTGGGCTATCTCGTATTTCATATCCAAGGTAACCCGGAATTCATTGATAATATTCTGGGCCTTTTGGAGAGAAGTATTACACTGCTCCCATTTTTTTTGTTCCATGGCCTCCAGACCTTCCTTCATAAAGCGAAGACACCCATCGT
The DNA here is from genome assembly GCA_002372665.1 of Anaerovibrio lipolyticus. Taxonomy (GTDB): domain Bacteria; phylum Bacillota; class Negativicutes; order Selenomonadales; family Selenomonadaceae; genus Anaerovibrio; species Anaerovibrio lipolyticus_C. The sequence goes on along the minus strand of DFHJ01000006.1, from coordinate 32,208 downwards.
AGAGCATCAGGGTCAAAGCCTCTGGGGTAGCAGTCATTACCTGCTGGCGTTTATATGCTTCTGCAGCGTTATTCATCATAATACAAATCTCCTAACTATCAGGAAAATGAGCCACTAATATAGCCAAGCTGCATATTGAGTCTGGACAAAGCCACCTCCATAGCGTCATAACGCTTGTATAGCTTGTTCTCATACGCAGTCATCTGAGTTTTAAATGACTTCATCTTGGTCTGCATTTCGGTAATCAGCTTTCCAAGATAGCTCTGGTCATCAGTAGACTTAGAGGTACCGGCTATATCAGAAATCTTGGACATGTGAGTGGTCATTGCATTGTACAGGCGGTTGGCCACACCAGTATTTGCGTAATCCTGTTTTTGTTGAGCCGAAGTTATCTTATTCTTATTGGTAGACCCGGCAATATAGGTACTGTCCTGATCAGAGGCAAAGAGCTGATATACACAGTCAGGATCATCCGCCAGAGCCTTTTTCAGCTTATCTGTATCAATAGTAAGATGTCCCTTGGTATTTGTAGTAGTAATACCGATGGAGGACAAGGTATTATACTGGCTGTCTACCGCGTCTACTTTGGTATAAATTGCTTCACGCATGGAGCTTACCAATGCCTGAATTTCACTGTTATGGTAGAGCAGACCGGACTTGGCTTTTTCGTTCCACTTCTCTATCTGCTTCTCCGTCATTTCTTCCTCCTGGCGCTTGCTGAGAGGCTTGTAGTCAGAATACTTCTTTTCCGAGAGCTTTTCGTTGAGGGAATCCAACAGCTTGTTGTAATCCTCCACAAAGCTCTTCATGTAATCCACAATCTTGTCCGTATTCTGACTTACGCTGATGGTAGCCTTCTGTCCAGCTTGAGTACTATCCAGGAAGGTGTAGGTAACACCCGCTACCGTTAATTTATTAGTATCATTGTCATAGGACTTGCCATCGATGGTAACTGTGGCATTAGTACCAGACCAGGTATGTGCCTGGCCAGCTGCTTCCTTAGCCTGCCTGGACGCCTCAGTTTCGGTGATATTCATCTTTGAGACTAAAGCACTACTTAATGGGTCACTGCCAGTTAATATAGCATCCCCGGCAGTATTGGTCAAGCCAAACTTTCCAGTTGCTGCGTCATAAGATGCCGTTACACCTGTAGTACCAGTCAAATCATTAATCTTTGTCGCCAAAGTGCTGAAATCAGCAGCCCCCTTGAGAGTACCAGAGCCAGAGGTGTCAAAGATATCTGCATAGGTGAGGCTTACTTCTGTCTCACTTGTTCCATTGCCGACCTTTAAGGTAAAGGCTGTATCGGTAGCAGCTACAGTGGAGCTGGTGCCATCCGCCTTTTTAACAGTAAGAGAACCATCGGTATTTTTCACCGCTGTAAGTCCTACAGCGGAAGCCAGACTATCTTCGGTGCTTGTGGCATTAACTCGGGTAATGCCAGTAGAGGTCTTATAAGCCATAGTGCTTGGATCTGCTGGCTGAAGATTTAATTTGCCAGAGACATCAACAGCAGATCCATCTGCACTGGTGATAGTAATATTACCAGTTGGATTTAGAAGACTAAACTTTCCATCCTCATAACTAGCCTTGATACCCAATCCTGCATCATTTATCTTAGCAACCAAGTCACTGAGAGTATTAGATGGTTGTTTAACTGTAAGCTCACCAGCCCTAGAGTTACACATTTTCGTGGTGCCATCCGATTTGGTAACGTATACATCTGCGTCACTATTGTAAGTAAATGCAGAATAATTCACCACATCATTAAAAGTAAGGTTAATTGTTTTAGAATTCGTTCCATCACTTAAATCAAAACTAAATAAAGTATCATTGGCAGCAGTGGCCTGAGTATAATAAGTCTGAGAACCCGTCTGTGACCCAATGACATTGCCGGAACCATCTTTGACCTGCAACAAATAACTAGCAGGACTAGCCGATCCAACTTTTTGGAACGTTGTATGTAGCCCAAATATATCTGCCAAATTGCTGCTATTATTAACAGTCAAATAAGTCAGACTAGGACTGGTGGCCAGATTCAGGCTATCAATCATCTGATTCGCCACAGCCTCTCCGGTGCCAGCAACAGCAGTAAGGTTAGCCTGACCACTTGGATTAGACAGGGAGAAGCTGTCCTTAATTGCATCATAAGCGGCCGTAATACCTAAACCAGCATCGGTGGAGGCTGCATTAATCTTGGATGCCAATTCATCCAATCCTGCATTACCACTCAAACTGGACTTGGTACCAATTTGGCTGAGATCAAACAGCTCTCCCAAAGTGAAGCTGACTGTAGCACTATTAGTACCATTGCTAAGGTTCATGGCAAAGGCCGTTTCATCAGTGCCAGTGTATGTACCATCAGCAGCCTTGGCAAAGGTTCCCAAAACATTATCGTCCTTGTCCTTAACTGTGACAGTATAAGAACCGTCATCATTCTTTACAGATGTAGCCGACAGTCCCAATACGTCCTTCATACTGGTGGATTGGGCACTGCCCTCAACACTGTTAAGGTCAACCGACTCCACGGCTGTTGGCATAACAATCGGCTCTGCAAAGGTAATGCGGTCACCAAGGGTATTGGTGCTAACATCATACTTGCCCAAATTCAGGTGATTAAACAAGGTAGTGGTATTGTCATTACCTACCTCAATATTTATTACATTACTCTTACCGCTGGTCTTATTATACAGACTGAAGCTGTCATTGGCAGTGTCATAACCGCCCTGAATATTAGCCCCGGTCTTGGCAATGGCACTGGCAAAATCATTCAGGGTCTTACCACCTTCAAACAAGGCTTTTTCATCGCCCTCATAGCCGGTATATTCACCTGACTTAAAGCCGGTAAACAACTCATCGTAGGTATAGGTAAGGGTATATTCCTTTGCATCATCACCGGCAGTATCCTTTAATTTTAAGGATATAGCTACGTCACTACCATTTACCGTGGCAGTAGTGCCATCAGCCTTGGTGATATTGTAGGTGAAATTCCAATTATTGCCATCCTGGGTGGCACTGGCTACGCTGTAGTTTTTAAACAGCACGTCCGCCAGATTGTTGCTGGTCTGTGCATTGGTATTTGCCCTGGTAACACCATAATTGGTACCATCACTTTTCTGTGCTGTCAGCAAATACGCATTACTGGCCACAGAATCCACTGTAACAGTATGATTCATGGCTGCAGCTGCACCATTGGCAGTGGCAGTCACTACACCAGTGTTGTTGCTGGTGGCCTGCATAGCGTTCATGTTGGACTGCATTTTATAAGTGGACAGAGTACCATACTTGTACTTTGTCATGTCCATATATACATCATTATAGGCTTCTTTAAGCCATGTATTAGCAATTTCTTGCTGTTCCATCTTGTCATACTGCTTGTTTTTGTTGGACATGCCCATTTTTACCAGGGACTCAATGTCCAAACCAGAGCCTGACAAGCCATAAATTCCATTTACGCCCATTTTAAGGACCCCCTTTTACGCGTTTCGATCGAGGAAAGCGCCCAGCCATTCCTGAGCCTTTATCATACCCTCTACCATTTCTTCAGGTGGGTACTCCTTAATAACCTCATTTGTCTTCTTGTCAATCATCTTGACTGACATTACATTAACCTCCTTGTGATACTGGAATTCCAGATCACAGTTGAGCTTACTCATAAGCTCATTAAGCTCCTTTGTCATTTCACTGACAAATTCCTCGTTAATATTATCCAATGCTTGCTGCTTTGGATCCTGCTCTTTTTCTTCGTTGTCTGCTTGACCTGCGTCCTGGTTGGCAGCAATCTTATCAAGGGTGCTGGCCTCATCTGCTTTTATATCAACAGGTGCCACCTTGCTTTCCACTGGCTCTGCTGTTCTCTTCTGGCTAGCCCCATTGTCCATTGCTGAAACAACTACTGCCGCAGCTGTCATGTCTGAAATGCTTCCTACCACTTTGAATCCCTCCGTAGAAAAAATATTATAATCCTTTATTTTGGTAACGCCTGGGACAAATCTATGTTGTCTGTCGGAGCCGCTGCCTTGCGATTTTCATCCTTGATGACCTTATAGATTTCTCCTCTATAGACCTTAACACTGCGAGGGGCGTCGATGGCTAACCGCACATTGTCGCCATTTACCTCGACAATATTGATAACTATGTCATCCCCGATCATAATCTGTTGCTTCGGGTGTCTCGTGAGAACCAGCATATTCTATTCCTCCTTTTCCGGGAACAGCCTATGCTTCGTAGTATAATTGGTTTTTTCCAGCACAACCTGTCTTGCCTTCATATTGGACTGATTTATAACTATAGGTGCCAACAAATTTGTGGTCATATTTTTCACGCCTGTTGGCGGTATAGTAATAAGGGAACAAACCAGTACATCTGCATCGTTGGTAACTCCCAGTGCCTCCATATTGGCATCATCCAGTTCAAAGGTATAATCCGGAAAAAATACAAATGGATCTGTCATGAGAAAGGCCAGCTCTGGTGTGGCTGCTGACTGTAAAAACAGGTACGGGCTCTCCTCGTCGTAGGGGAGAATTGCAAATTCCCTCTCATCCTCAAAGGCAGGTATACCATGTTCAAAGGTAACAATAGACTTTTCTTCAACTTCAATTTCACCAAATCTGGTAGTATTAATCTTTCTCATTAATAGCCTCCATTATTTACACTGGGTACACCTCATCCACCGTCTTCGACGGTCCCCCTTCCCCTCAAGGGGAAGGCTAAACCCTCATATCATAACGCCCTACTGAAATCCACTGTCTTACATAACCCTTTCGTGCCAAGGTGGTCTGGGCTGACCCTGGGCGATTTTCAATCTCCGGAGTGGCCGTGGCATTTATACTGGTTTTATCACTGCCAGGATCCATATGCCCCTTTATCTCAGATGGGTGTACTGTAAATTCCGGATCTGGAATTTTTACAGCCTCCCATTGGGGCCATTGCAATATTTCACCTCTTAGGCGGGATTTGGCTTCATTTCCAATAAGATTGGCTCCCGGGTGGGCACCATTCTTGGCAAAATTCCAACCGGACTGAGTAAGTCTGGAGGTATTTGCCTGTACGTCACTGAAGCCCTCCCCTCCATATTTCTTGGCAAAATCCGTGTGGTTCAAAAAGCCATAGGCCTTTCTGGCGTTATAGGTGTCAATATCTATATCCACCTGAGTAGCTGCCACATCCGCCAGAGGTGGGTCATAGTCCCGATGAAGCTCCGCAGGACGAAAGGTATTCTTTATGGCCCTGGGCTGCTCCTGATGAATACTGATTTGAGGCAGCTCATGACTGATATTCAAATATTTCATCTCTGCCAACATCGTACTCACCTCTTTACATATTATTCGAACATTTTAGTCCAGTTATTAATTTATAGGTAATCTGCCAAAGTACCAGGGAGAATCTTGGAGCCTACGGACAGTGACAAACTGTAAATGGTCTGATACTCCATCAGCTTGGTGGCCAGCTTGGCCACGTCAGTGCTGGAAACATCAGTGATGTCACTGGTAATGGACTCGTCCTGAGTAACCAGCATATCAGAAGCGGCGGTGTATGCCTGTTGGCGGGCTGCCATGGTAGTTTGGGCGCCCAGTACCTGAGCATGAGCTGCATCACTGATGGTAAGGCCGTCATTGGCAGCCCAATGATGGTCACCGGAATCAATCTTGGCTACAGCATACAATAATTCGTTAAGCATTGCCGTACCAGACCCTGGAGTGCTTTCTGCATCAAAAATATCACTGCCAAAAACATCCTGACCGGTCTGATTTACTGTATCTGTGGCCTTATCCACTCCACCGGTTTTCTTGACCATGGAAATATATTTGGCATCGCCCCTGTACTCGACAACATACTGATCGGTGGTAGCAAAGCTCAAAGCTACCGACTTGCCATCAACAGTAATGCTTGCACTGAAGTTTTTACCAGCATCATTTATTACACCATATTTATCAAAATATGTGCTGACAGCTGTACTGCTGCTCCAACCGGAAATAGTGCCGGCTGCGTCACTGTCTGCAACTGTATCACCATTTACCGCTTTGTCCTTATAGCCATTTTCTACAAAATCCTCGCTATAAACCTTACCATCTGCTACATTCATATAATAGGTATTTTTATCACTGCCGGTTAATTTCAGCATCTGAGTGATGGAATTCTTGTCGCTGACGGTATTAAAAAATTTCTCCTGGGCTTCGCTCAAGGTTTTGGTTTCTCCCCGAGCCTTCTTTCCATCAGAAATTTGGAATGGCATGGTAGTGTCAGACTGGCCGGAAAATAAATATCTGTCGCCAATTTGGGCATTCATATCAGCCACTACTTCCTGAACACTTGCCAACAGCTCCTTGGCAATATCATGCATATCGTCCTCGTTATTGGTGGAGTTACCGGCACCTGTCACCTTGCCCTTAAACTCCTTCATTCTTTCAGTAACATTTATCAGAGCTGCATCACTGTTCTTCATCCAGGAAACCGCCGTGGTAATATCCTCCTGAAACTGCTCTACATTGGTAAGAGAATTCTGATATCTTAAATATTTTGAATAGCCTACCGCATCATCGGATGCCCGATGGAGTTTCTTGCCATCACTTTGCTCAAACAGCTTGGTATAGCGCTCGTAGGAGCCATTAAGCTGCTTCAGGTAGTTATTGCTCATCATTGTGCTGCTTATACGCATAATCTATACCTTACCTTTCTTTCTTGCCATCCCCTCTGGGGAGGGTGCCCGCAGGGCGGGTGAGGTCATCTGTCAATTATTATCTTCCTACTACACCAGTACCATTGATTAGCTTATCAAGCATTTCATCCATGGTGGTGAGACAGCGGGAACAGGCTGCATAGCCCTGCTGAAAAGTAATCATATTGGTAAGCTCCTCATCCCAGTTTACACCGGAGGTTGACTCTCTAAGGTTTTCTATCTGGGTCATAAGGTCACTCTGGAACTCCACTTTATTATTCATATTCTCTGTGGCACCACCCAAGGTGGTCATGCTGGTGTTGTAGTAGCTATAGAAGGATTCGTCACCAATGGACCTGGTCTGCGCATTTACAGTTGGACTGGTATTCTTCTTAACACAATTAAACAAGGTACTAATCCATACAGCATTGGAACCATCAGCCACACCATTAATGTTACCATCATCACCCATGGAGCGGGTAGCCAGCTTCTTATGGCCATCGGTAGCCGTAAGATCCTGATTTATGGTCAGTTCCTTGATAATATTGATGCCACGAAGTTTTTCGCCATCTTTTGTCATATATGCATCATCGGTGGTCTGAACCCAAGCATAGTTTGCTCCGGTAGTACCGTAGAAATTATCCCCCTGTACTCCGGCTTCAGTTTCCAAGGTATAACCTGCTTTATGCTGGTCATTAAGTGTCGTCAAAAGGAACGCTGCCATATTGGCCAGCTTGTCAATATACTGCTTGTCCTCCAATACGGACTGAATCTGACCATACAATTCGCCATTACCCGGATTGAACTGAACCTCAGATTCCTTTATCAAAAGGGTATAGTCACTAATACCATATACCTTGTTATTTAACGGTTCAGAGGCCGCTATGGTCACCTTGCTGGTACCATTTACCAGGGTAGTACCGTTGCATACCAGATTGTACATACCATTTGGAGTTTCATTTACACTTATATGCATAATTTTGGACAGCTGATCCACCAGCAAATCCCGCTGGTCCCGCAGGTCGTTGGACATGGAGCCATTGGCCTCCTGCTCCATAATCTGACCATTAAGAACAGTAACCCTGTCCAAAATGCTGTTTACATTATCTACGCTGAGAAGGATTTCCCCATATACGGATTCAATCTGGGACTGAACCTGGGTCGCCGTAGCATTGAGAGTCTCAGCAAAATTATAGCCTGCATTAATTACGTTCTGACGGCTGGAGGCGGTACTTGCAGTAGTGGAGCAATCCACCCATGCCTGATAAAATTTTTCCATGGACGCCTGTAATGAATTGTCATCAGAATCGTTGAATATAGTCTCCAGCTTGGAATAATTCTTGGCCTTGGCATTATAATAGCCATCGTTGGTGTTTTCCTTCCAATACTGGCGGTCTGCGTAAATATCCCTTGCCCGGTTAATGCCGTAAACCCCTACGCCGCTGCCAATCTGGTTGGCTCTGGAATAGGACCAGATAGTCTGTGAGCGGGTTGCCACGGAATTAACCTGCTGGCGGGAATAGCCCTCTGTACTTGAATTACTAATATTGTGACCTACTGTGTTCAAGCCTACTCTATTGTTCTGAATACCACTTACCATGGTATTGAGGCCATGAAATGTACTTAACATAAATCTCTCTCCTGTCTAAAATGTTTATCCTTGAGTCATCAGACTCCGGTATCAAACATCTTTCTCCCCTGAACAGGCATCCCACCGTTATCGCCCGGTGTTCCGTAGGTCACCCCCGCACTGGTCTGGGTCATTACATTGATGCTATAGTCGATAAATTTTGAATGTCTATCTAAAAACTGCATATTTCTGGAGTTGATTCCCTTTAACTCCTGCAATATTTCTTCCTGTTTATCCAACAGCGTCTGAAGCATCGCCTTATCCGATGATTCCGGCTGTTTTTCCAGCCATTCCAAAAGGTTATGGGTATGAAGCTCAGCCATAATCCCGTCCTTGCGTTTGTCCAGGCTGCTTATATCTATCATTATCGGTTCCATATCAGCAGACAGCTTCCTTGCTGCCTCTGCATCAGTGTGAACCAGTTTTTCTTTCTGTGCTTTTGCCAGCTCCAATAATCTGCCCAATAAAATAAGCTGCTGGCGAAGAATATCGATTATATCCTTCATACTTACACCTCAAGGTCCAAATTCTTTTCATGGGAAACCTTTTCCTGTCCTGACTGTCCATAGGATGGTTCCACGGTGGTGCCCCCAAGCTGATTGAGCTTGAAGTTGATGACGTTCAAAGCTGCGGATATCATAATCTCGTTATTCTCCTGAAGCGCCTGGACCTTTTTTACAACGTCTTCCAGTGTTTTATGGGTACGCTCCAGTACGTCACGCATCTTGTCGTCACTGCATTGTCTCCAAACATCCCTCATTGCCATACTAGGCTGTATGTTAACGTATTGCTTCGCCAGCTGGTTTATCACATCTTGACGCTTTGTTTCTGCTTTATTGATTTGTTCAATGATAGTCTGCTCCTGAAGAACAATTTTCTCCAAGGATTTCAGATCCACTGCCGCCAACACTGCGCGCTTTTCCTCGCCCAGCTTCTGGAGCTTCTGATACTCATTTATCAGTGTGGCTATAATCTGTGCTAAATTCTGCCACATTTCGATGCATCCCACCTCTCTGGCAAAGCCGTTCCATTAGAAACGACAATTCAACATGCTTGATGCCAAGTCATAAGAGCTTACATGATAGTTGCCGGCTGCAATCATGTTCTCCAGCTCTGCCACACGGTCAGAACGGACATCACTCATTGCGTTAAGCTTCTTCAGCATCTCGCTGGCATTCTGAGCCTTGGAGGAAATGTGAATCTCATCACTTCTGACCTCTTCCCGCTCGGTGTGAGCAACCTTGTTGGTGCTGCGATGGTTCACATAAACGCTTGCAATTCCTTGAAGATTGTTATTTATAATCATGGTTTCTCACCGTCCTTTTTCTAAAATCAAACCCTACACGATACTTAAATATGAAGGCAGTTCTAGCCCCTCTATGGGTTCTAATCTTTTATCGAAAAAAAAAACAGGATCCTTAAATCCTGTTTTTAAAAATATCTTTTTCTACTATATAAAATAGAAACCGCTTAGGAACGGAAATCTTTGCCCGCATTGTACATGGTATGGCTACGGTCAACCCTCTGTGCTGCAGCGGCAGACTTCTTTGCTTCCAGCTTTGCAGCCTGATCCAGCAAATCCTGGGAACACTTTTCGCAAAAACGACCAGTATAAATTTCCGCACCGCACTTTTCGCATGGATAAGTAATAACTGCACCGCCGGAATTTATGAAGCGACCATTTTTCAGCATACGAAGAACGACCTTCTCCTTTACACCGGTATCCTCAACAATCTGGGT
>DFHJ01000006.1:5420-22119 GCA_002372665.1 Anaerovibrio lipolyticus | reverse complement strand
ATGCTGCATTTATCATGGTCACGCACATAGGTATGTACAATCTGCTCCTGCTCCAGCTCAATATCATAGCAAGCAGGACACATCTTCTGGCCAACCTCTAAATAGAGCTTTCCACACTCTGGACAATTCTTTAACTTATTCATAGTAACTCACTCCTGATCCGCTTTTCTATATTACCTTCCAATATTTGTATCGTCATTCTTAGTGAACATTTTAATTATAACGTAATTGTTCAAATTTTACCATAGGTAAAATACACCTTATAGAACGTTTCAACACGCAAATAAAAAACAATTTGCGTGTTATAACGTAATTGTTCAAATTTTGCCACAGGCAAAATATTTATCGTAATGATTTTAATGCACAAAAAATTAGTCTTTTTAATACAGGTGAAAAATGGGCAAGATGCCAGCCTCCTGCCTCTTTTTTTATCTTACCTATGTCCGGAGGAAATCACCAGTCCAAAAATCTGACTTGCTCCTGCCTCCCGCAATACCTTTCCGCACTCAGCAAAAGTTGAACCGGTAGTGAAGATATCATCCACCAAGAGTACCCTCTTTCCCTTCACCAGATGACGGTGCTTTTTATCCGCCACTGCAAAGGCGCCCTTGATATTTTTCTTTCGCTCGGCGAACTTCAGCCCAAATTGGGGGCGGGTTTCATGTACCCGTCGCAGCACCTCCCAGATTTCCAAATCTGAGTTTTTCATGGCCTCCTCAAAAAACAATACGCTTTGATTGAAGCCCCGCTGTTTAATTTTATTCTTATGAAGCGGCACCGGCACCACAATGTCAATGTCGTGCAAATCTAGCTTTTCAAAACCCTTGTTCACGAAAAATTGCAGAGCCTTCACTGCATACTTCTTTTTCTCGAATTTCGCATCAGCGATAAGTTTTTTCACCGGATCCTCATATTCGCTGAAGCTCATCACACCGCCATCAAAAATCTTCCCCATTTTGCCCTCCAGTGGCAGCTGACGGGGCTGAAGTATTTTATTAAGGCAATCATCGCACCACTGGCCGTTGTGTTTCACAGCCCCCCTGCAAGCCGGGCATTTCGGTGGAAAGATAAAATTTAATATGGCTTCAATCATATCAATACCTCAATATAGAAATGGCAGGGGCTGATGTCTGGAGCAATTAGGTCACAAGCGTTAAAGAATTTTTCTCTTGCCATGCCTCTATTTTAGCAGAAAAAGTCAATTGTTTGAGCGAAGCGAGTTTTGACTTTTTTTGCTATTTAATAAGCAAGAAAAAATTCTAGCGAAGTGACCGACGCTCCAGACAACAGTCTCTGCCCACAAATATTATAACGAATGGGCCAGGCGCTCCGCCAACAGCGTATACCGCCGTCTGGTCCTGTCATTGGCCACGGCAGTATTTAATGCCGCCTTGGTCCCAATGAGAATAACCTTTTTCTTGGCTCTGGTAATAGCCGTATAAAGTAAATTTCTCTGGAGCATAATTCTATGCCCCGGCACCAGTGGCAAAATTACCACAGGATACTCACTGCCCTGACTCTTATGCACACTCATGCAATAGGCCAGCTGCAGCTCACTAAGCTCCGCCTTCTCATAAACCGCTTTCAAATCATCGCCAAAACGGGCAGTGACACTGCTCTCATTCATGTCCTCAATGAAACCGATGTCACCATTGAAAACGCCCTTGTCATAATTATTCTTGGTCTGCATCACCTTATCCCCCAAACGGAAGCTGCGGATACTGCTGACAAATTCCGGCTTGTAGGAGGCAGGAGGATTCAGAGCCGCCTGAAGTCTTTTATTTAGATTCTCCACCCCACAGGCCTGACGATGCATTGGTGACAACACCTGAATATCCTCAAAGGGAGAATAGCCCTGCTTAGGCAGTATATCTCGGCACAGATTAACTATCTGATGCTCCACCGCCTCAGGATTATTAAGCTCAATGAATTCAAAATCCGTACTTGGATTATCCGAAGCATCGGAAAATCTTGGCACCCGTCCCGCATTAATGGCATGGGCATTCATAACTATGCTGGATGCTTCACTCTGGCGGAATACCTCCGTAAGGCACACGCTGGATACCACTCCGCTTCGAAGAATATCCTTCAATACGGAACCAGGCCCCACAGCAGGAAGCTGATCCACATCACCCACAAGGATAACATGACATCCCGCAGGCACCGCCTCCAAAAAATGGCGCATCAGCCCAATATCCATCATGGAAACCTCATCCAAAATAATGGCATCCGCCTCCAGCTGATCATCAATATCCCTGCCGAACATGGAGCCCTCAGAGGAATCTCCCCCCTGGGCCTCCAGCATACGATGAATGGTGGAAGCCTTCCGTCCAGTGGCCTCGCTTAGCCGCTTTGCTGCCCGGCCAGTGGGAGCCCCCAGAATAATCTCCATTCCCTGAGCCTCCAGCATATCTATCATGCCCCGGATAACAGTAGTCTTTCCTGTACCCGGTCCACCTGTCAATACAAAGATACCATGTTCCAGTACCCCCTGTATAGCCTCTTTTTGTCTATCCGCAAGAGTAATCCCCGTATTTAGTTCCCATTTTTCCACCAGCTTCAAGGAATTGCCCACGTTTATAGGCTTGGCCTTCTTCTGCAAAAACAGCAAATGCTCTGCCGTTTCCACCTCAGCCTGATATAGGTACTCAGGGTAAACCAGAATATTATCACCCACCACCTCTTGGTTTAAAGCTCCCGTGGCCAAATCCTGCTTCAGCACTTCCCAGATAGTATCACGCCTAACGCCAAGAGCCTTTTCCACCTCGTCCACAAGCAGATTTTCCGGCACACAGCAATGGCCGGACAGTGAAATGCGCTGAAGCTGAAATTCCAAGGCAGCCGAAACACGAACAGGATCATCCGGCTGCATTCCAATACCCGCTGCAATAGCATCAGAGGTGGCAAATCCCACACCATCAATTTCCCGTGCCAAACGATAGGGATTGGATTCCATTACTTCCACAGAAAAGGAGCCATATTGGGCATATATCTTTCCCGCATAAATTCCCGATACATTATGCTGCTCCAGCCAAACCATTATCTGGCGAAGCTCCGCCTTTTCCACATAGGAATCATGAATTTTCTTGGCAGTCTTGGCACCAATACCGCTGACCTCTTTCAGTCTGTTAGGGGCCTTTTCAATGATCTCCAGGGCATCACCGCCAAAATGGGCCACTATACGCTTGGCATTTACAGGTCCTACCCCATCAATGGCACCGCTGGCCAAAAATCGCTCTATACCCTCTAAGGAGGTGGGAGCCGCCACCATCATGTGTTCAGCCTTAAACTGCTGGCCAAAGCGGGGATGCTCCACCCAGCAGCCCTTCAGCTCCAGCTGCTGTCCCTGCAATGGTGGTTCCATCTGCACCGTAACAGTGACCACCCCCCGCTGGCCATCGGGACGCAGGCGAAACACACTAAAGCGTCCGTCAGAACTGGCAAATATTATATTTTCAACAGAACCCTGAAGTTCTTCCATTTTGACACCTCATCCGGTCACTGCGTGACCACCTTCCCCTCAAGGGGAAGGCTTAATTGTATTACGCTTCTGTGAGCTGCTCCCACTTCTCATACCACTCATCCAGCTCCTTGGTCTTTGCCTCATACTCCTGGGCAATTTCCACGCTCTGCTCAGGATCCGCCTGAATCTGCGGGCTGTTCATAGTCAGCTCCAAATTCTTCAAATCCATCTCAATGGTGGCAATCTGGGCCTCTGCCCGATGTATCATCTGAGCCCGCTTATCTTCACTCATACTCTGGATAGCACCCTTTTTGGCAGCAGCCTTGGCTTGCTGCTCCTTGGCCTTGGCCCGTTCTGCCTCTGCCTGGGCCTTAGCCTCCGCCTTGGCCTTTTCACTGGCTATACGGTCCTTTACCCCCTGCTCCTCAGCCAGCTCTGCTGCTTCCTTGGCCTCTTCTTCCTTCTTTTCCCGATAATAGCTGTAGTTTCCATCATATTCCGTCAGCTTCCCGTCAGAAAGCTCCAATACACAGTTGGCCACCTTATCAAGGAAATAACGGTCATGGGACACAGTGATATAGGTTCCCGGAAAGGTAGACAGGGCCTCCTCCACTGCCTCCTTGGCAGGAATATCCAAATGATTTGTAGGCTCGTCCAATACCAAAAAGTTTGCCCCCGTCAGCATCAGCTTCAAGAAGGCAAGACGGGACTGCTCCCCACCGGAAAGCCCACCGATAATACGGAATACATCATCCCCCCGGAACAAAAATGCCCCCAAATATCTTCTGGCCTGCTCCTCATCAAGGCCATATTCATAAAGCATTTCATCCAGCACTGTGCGCTCCATGTGAAGCCCCTCATGCTGCTGGGAAAAATAGCCAATCTTTACTCTGGAGCCAATTTTCAGCCGTCCAGTTGGAGATTCCAGCTCTCCTACCAACAAGCGAAGAAGGGTAGTCTTTCCAGCTCCATTAGGCCCCACAATGGCTACACCATCCCCCTTTCTGATAAGCACATCAACGTGCTCAAAAAGGGTTTTATCCGGGAATTTATAGGAAATGTCCTCCAGCTCAGCCACCCGCTGGGCACACTCTGCCGGAGCATTAAAGGCAAAATAATTAAAGGCCGCCGTTTCTGCTGGTTTAACTATACGTTCCAGACGATTCAGCTGGCTCTGACGCCCCCGGGCCTGCTTGGATTTAATACCCGCCTTATACTTGCGGATATAATCCTCCGTCTTTTTTATGTATTCCTGCTGCTTTTCGTAGGCTGTCAGCTGGGCCGCCCGACGCTGCTCCTTCACCTTCATGTAGTAGGAGTAATTACCTTCATAAGCAGTCAGGCCCTTGTTTTCAATTTCAAAGATACGGTTAGTTACCTTATCCAAAAAGAATCGGTCATGGGAAATAATCAGCACACCGCCAGTATAGCTCTGCAAAAATCCCTCCAGCCACTCTATCATCTCAATGTCCAAATGGTTGGTGGGCTCATCCAAAAATAGGAAATCCGGCTCTCTCAGCAACGCCTTGGCAAGACACACACGGGTACGCTGTCCCCCGGAAAAATGCTCCACCCTGCGGTCAAAATCCTCCTCAGTGAAGCCAAGTCCAAAGGCAGTACGGCGGATATTGCTCTCAAAATCATAGCCCCCCATGTGTTCAAACCGTTCCACAATACGACCATATTGGGCCAGCTTTTCCTCATCATGGGTATTGGCCAGCTCCGCCTCCAGTGCTTCCTTGGTGGCAGCCAGGGCCATTACGTCAGCAAAGGCACTTTTCAGCTCCTCGTAAAGAGTCCCCTTAACCTCCATATCCGCCTGCTGCTCCACATAGCCTATGGTGTCCACTGGGTCCATGGAGATGGTTCCCTTGTCGTATTCCTCCTTGCCCAGAAGGCACTTCATAAGGGTGGACTTGCCTGCACCATTGGCTCCCACAAAGCCCACACGCTCGCCCCGCTTTATTTCAAAGCTTACGTCATTAAATAATTCGTCTATGCCAAAGGCCTTGGACAGGCCTGTAACCTTTATTGTTCCCACGCTTATCCTGCGTTCCTTTCTCTGTTACACTAAAAAACAAATCAAAATCACTCAAAATCCTTGCCCACGTAAACCACGGCCTCCATAGGGTCAGCGCCATCCATGATTGTGCATGGGAATGGCATACCATAGAACCAGGTTACATTGGATGCATCAGTTACAATAATGGTATGCTCCCGATCACTTTTGCGCCCCGTATCCACCCCAGTAACATTGAAGCCCTGAGCCATGAGCTTGTTTACCATTTTGGCACCGGCGCCGTTGACACCGCTGTCATTTATAACCAGCACCGCAATCTGTCCCGGGCCCTCTGCCTTTTTGGCAGGCTTTTTATCTGTTTTTTTAGATTCTGGAATTTCCGACTTGCTTTCCTTGCCCTTCCTGGTCACAGTGCCCTCTGTAAGGCTTACAATACCCTTTGGCAGGGACTCATCATATTTTTTCTTCTCTGCCTCGGCAGTTTGACGGGCATTATTATCCAGCTCCTTGCCCATTTCCTCAGCTACCATCTCACGAAGTCCCATGATATCCGGCAACCAATAGCTTACATCGTCAAGGAAGGCCGGCGTACCTGGAATCATCTCCGATTCCATGCCCTGCTCACGAACCTGTGGCAGAAGCTGGGAAAGGGAAAGCATTTCTGAAAGGGGCATATCCGTTTCCAGAGTTTTGCTGATAACCTCAATAATCCTTGGCAGCTTCGGCAAGGTGGAAGGATGCAGCATTTTGGTCATAACCGCCTTCATAAAATGCTGCTGACGGTTGATACGGCCAATATCGCCCTCACCATCGCGGAAGCGTACATATTGAATGGCCTTCTCTCCGGTCATGTGCTGCATACCCGGATACAGGTCAATCACAAGGCCACCGTTGTCATCCCAAGGGTCCTCATAATACATTCGCTTTTCCACGTCAATATCAATGCCATCAAGGGCATCAATTATGTTTTCAAAGGAACTTAAATCTATAAGCACATAATAATCCATGGGAATGCCCAACAGATTTTCCACGGTTTTGCGGGTGAGCTTGTGTCCCCCGTAGGCATAGGCATGATTTATCTTATCGTAGCCGTGGCCCTCAATTTTCACTCTGGTATCTCTAGGCACCGACATGAGCTCAGCCTTAGCGGTTTTCTTGTTCACCGTCAGCACCATCAGGGTGTCACTGCGCCCCGTATCGTCACTGCGCCTGTCTACGCCCATAATCATAATATGAAGAACGTCGTCATTGGTTTCAATGCCTGCCTCGGAAACTGCGGGCTGAACCGGAGCATCCTTGCTGTCCAAAAAATAATGGGCCAAAGCCGCCACCAAAAAGGTACAGACCACAGCCGCCAATATATATACACGGGTATAATCCCTACGCCGTTTGCGTTTTATGCGCATCTAAAAGTCCTCTTTTCAAAATCATATAGTGTGGATTTTACCACATCGTTTTATTATACCAAGCAAAAAAAAAGAGAACAAGTAAAATACTCATTCCCTATAAAGTAATGCGTGCAGAGACTGTCATATGTAGCTGGGCTACGGCACTCTATTACTTACTGTACTCTATTTTTCTCTCTTTAAAATGCACCGGCTTTAGCCCAATGAACTCCACCATATCCTGGGCCATCTTGAAATTCATACCCACATTTTCCGCCTTATGGGCATCGGAACCGATGGTCACATACTGTCCTCCCAGCTCCTTATAACGGGCATAAATCATCAGCAATGACTCCGCCACTGCCTTGCTGTCCAGACGACGGGTGTTCAGCTCCATAACCGTTCCCGCATCCAGCACATTCATCAGCACCAAATCCACCAAATCATGGTATTCCTTATATCCAATTTCCTTGTCCTCATAAGGGGAATACCGGCTGATGTAATCAATGTGTCCCAGCACATCAATATACGGATTGGCCTTCACCATATCCGCCATGGTTTCCAGATAGTGGCCGTAGGCCTGCTCCTTCTTCTTGCCTTCATAATATTCAGGATAGTAAATATCCAGCTTGTCAATGGCGTGAATGGAGCCAATTACCTGATCGAAGGGCACCTCATTGATAAATTTTATGTTGGCCTCAATACTTCCCGGGGTTAGTCCTACCTCAACCCCCAGCAGCAGGGATTCACTCCTGAGAACTTCATAGCTTTCCCAGTATTTCTTGGCATCAAAAAGGAAGTCCATCTCCTTGTAGTGCCTGGACTCTTTGTAATCAAAATCGTAATGCTCCGTAAATATGAGACCTATACCTAATTTACGGGCAGCCTCAATGGCATCCTCCGCCTTCATTTCCGAGTCGGAGGAAAATTCCGTATGGGAATGGCAGTCATAAATCATTTCACAGCTGCTCCTTTGCCTGCTTCAGGGCCTTGGACAGCTGATCCGGGCAGGAGGTTGGGCGGGCGCCGCAACGGATGCCTTCCACCCTGCTGATAACTTCATCAATGTCCATCCCCTCTACCAGCTTGCCGATACCCTGAAGGTTGCCGTTGCAGCCGCCTACTACCTTGAGGTTATGAATTTTGTTGTCCTCGATGTCGAACTGCATAAGACGGGAGCATACTCCCTGTGGTGCGTATTCAAATGCGCTCATAAAAATCCCTCCTACATACATTTACACAACAAATATTTAGTATATTACATTTTATCCTGAGTGTGGGCTGGTGCTGATAGATTGAACATTTAGTCACGGTACGTTGAGAAGCTTTTTCTTGCTCTACCTTGATTATAGTGGAAAAAATCACCTGTTTGAGCGAGCCCTCCAAGGGCGAAGCGAGTTATGATTTTTTACACTATATAAAAGCAAGAAAAAGTTTTAGTGCCGGGACGACGTGAAAGCTACCAGCACCAGCCCACAATAAATTTTATACCAGATTACTAACCACCAGCGCATCTGCCAGGGCTGCAAATTCTTTTAAGGAGAAGGTCTCACCACGGCGGCAGCTGTCGATACCGCTCTTATTGAAGGCCGCCTCAATGGCATCCTTGGTGAAGCCCGCCCCCTTCATGGCATTTGCAATGGTCTTACGACGCTGGCCAAAGGCTGCCTTTACAACCTTAAAGAACATCTTTTCATCCTTTACCTCCACCGCTGGCTTTTCCCGCACATCGCAGACGATAACCACAGAATCCACCTCCGGAGCCGGAATAAAGGACCGTGGCGGCACATCAAAGGCAATGTGTGGCTTGGTGTAATATTGCACTGCCACCGACAGGGCACCATAAGCCTTACTGCCCGGCTTGGCAATCATGCGCAGAGCCACTTCCTTCTGCACCATGGTAACCAAAATGCTGATAGGCAGATGCTTTTCCAAAAGCTCCATCAAAATAGGGGTAGTTATATAGTAGGGCAGATTTGCCGCCACCTTAAAGGGACCATCCCCCATAATCTCAGGGATATTTACCTTCAAAATATCTCCCGGCACTATGCGGACATTGTCATAGCCAGCCAGGGTTTCCGCCAACACAGCGGGCAGCTTTTTATCCAGCTCCACGGCTGTAACATCCGCCCCGGATTCTGCCAGGCCCTGGGTCAGGGTTCCGATGCCAGGACCAATTTCCAAAATCTTATCCCCTGGCTTTGCCCCGACGGCATCCACAATACCACGAACAATATTGGCATCCACCAAAAAGTTCTGGCCCAAGCGCTTACTGGCGTGGAGATTAAAGGCTTTCATGATATGACGGGTAACACTTGGGGTAGCAATGGTGGTCTTAAGGCCGTTTAAATTCAGCTTTTTCCCTCCATGTATTTCTTTATCCAAGTCCTTATCCAAGTTTAAACTCATTAATTATCTTCCTCCTCAGCCAGTGCCGCCTCAAATTCTTCTCTGGTGACGCCATAGTGGTTCAGCCTTTTTAAAAATGTTTTGGCGTTGGCATAGCCGATACCAAGACGGGCCCCCATTCTGGCCCGCCGCTCACTGGCACCGTCACCGCCACTAATACCGGCTTTTATGAGGTCTGCTCCAGTGAATTCATTGCCGGGCTCCCAATTTAGCGTGCGTACCTTATCCAAGGCCTTGCGTATAGCCTCCGGTGAGGCCTGCTCAATACCTATATCGTTGTTGGCAGTAGCATCCTCCACTGGCACAAAGGCATGCTTGGCCTTTGGGCAACGGCGGGTAACATAGGTACGGATACGCTCCCCCGCACTGTCCGGATCCGTGAGAATGATAATGCCCCGCTTTTTGTATGCTTTTTCTATGGAATCAAGGCAAGCTGGCTTTAGATTAAAACCCTCAGTTATGATGCAATCGGCCTCAACGGCTTTGTTGATGGCCACCACGTCCATCTTGCCTTCTACTACTAAAACTTCTTTTATCATTGCTACCTCTATTTCTATATTGGCAGTGAACTGTTTTCTTTCACGCCGTTCCATCGCTAAAACTTTTTCTTGCTTTTATATAGTGGCAAAAATCATAACTCGCTTCGCCATAAAACGGCTCGCTCAAACAAATGATTTTTCCCACTATAATCAAGGTAAAGCAATAAAAAGTTTCTTAACGCTCGTCACTCAATGTTCAAGAAAATCAGTCCACTGCCTCTACAAATATCTTCTAACAGCACTATAAACATCCTTATGAATTTCCTCGATGCTACGTGGCTGGCCGTTTTCACTGCACACGACCCTTTCCCAGCCGTATTTGTCAGCCACCCAGTTATAGGCATCATGGCATCTATGGAGATAATTCGTGTCCCTTTCGTGAATATCCTTTTTACGATCCGCATTATGGGCTACCCGTTCATTTATTAAGCGGTCACTGACCTCCGGATCCATATCAAGATATACCACCACATCCGGCACCGGCAGCTTCAGCTTACCAAATTCAAAATCCCACAGCCAGGTGAGAAATTCCTCCCGCTCTGTTTGGTCAGTCAGCTTCACCGCCTGATGTACCATGTTGGAGGTGGTGTAGCGGTCTGCCAAAATAATGGCACCATCCTCATAGGCCTGCTTCCAATTTAAATGGAAGGAAGCATAGCGGTCCACGGCAAAGAAGGTGGAGGCACCATAGGCATCCACATCCTCGGCGTGTTCACCGAATTCGCCCCCCAGATACATTTTCACCAAGGCGGAGGAATCGGATTTATAATCAGGATATTCCACCTTTACTACCCGATAGCCATCCTTTACAAGATGCTCCATCAGTGCCCTGGTCTGGGTTGCCTTACCGGAGCCATCCCCGGCCTCTATTGTAATAAGCTTTCCCTTTGCCACTTGGGTTAACCTCCAATAATCTGTATATATTCAAGACTGCAGTCAGCAGGACCAACCACTCTCATGCCTGCAGACCTTTGCTTCTGTACAGCCTCAATAAGCTCTGCTGTAATTCTTTCCCCGGGACACAGTACAGGAACTCCCGGTGGATAGAAGGCCACTGTCTCTGCAGCGATACAGCCAGCAGCTTCTGCGAATTTTACCCGTTCACGAGCTCTGTAAAAGGCATCTCGCGGGGTAACTGCCACCTCATTGGCTGTAAATAAATCCACAGGCACCACTGGGTTCTCTGTCTTTTCCCTGCCATGCTCTGCCACAAGGAGCTTCATCACCTCCAAAAGACGATGGGCAGTTTCCTCTGTATCTGCCATAGAAATAATAAACAGCAAATTGTTGTTATCTGAAAGCTCGCACTGAACCTTGTATTGGTGGCGCAAAATAAGCTCTGCCTCTGGACCTGCCAGCCCTATTCCCGGTAAATTAACTGTTATTCTGGTTTTATCAAGCCTCATGGTTTCTGATAAGTCCAGTATTTCATCCCCCACACAGTAAAGGCCATGGATTTTGTTAATCTCCTGCCGCAGCCAGTTGCCAAGCTCCACTGCCCTGTCCAGCCTTTTTCTGCCCTCTGTGGCCATTTGAAGTCTGGCAATATCCAAGGAAGCCAGCAATAGCTGGTTTGGAGATGTGGACTGCAGCAATGCCGCCCCTTCACGGATTCTCTCACGGGATACCCGGTGACTTCCAATATGAAGCATGGATGTCTGGGTCATGCTGCCCAATACCTTGTGGGTACTCTGGGCCACCACATCCGCCCCCAGCTCCAGGGCCTGCCGAGGCATCCCCTCGATATGGCTGGCAAATTTCAGATGGGCACCATGGGCCTCATCCACCAAAAGCAACATATTATGCTCATGGAGAATATCTGCTATTGCCTGCAAATCCCCCGCCATACCGTAGTATGTTGGATATACCGCGATTAAGGCCCTGGCATCAGGATTTTTCGCCACTGCCTCACGAACTGCACCAACTGACAAGACTCCGGCTATTCCCAAGGCTTCCACAATCTCCGGAACAATATACACTGGCTGTGCCCCTGCCAATATTATGCCACCAATAATGGAACGGTGGGCATTACGGGGAACCAGCACCTTGTCACCGGGCTGTAATGTACTCAAAATCATGGCATGGATAGCCCCAGTGGTGCCGTTTATCATAAACATGGTATCCCTTGCGCCCCAAAGCTCTGCTGCCAGAGCTTCCGCCTGCTTTATGCACCCGGAGGGCTCATGGAGATCATCCAGCTCCTCCATAAGGGAAACCTCCTGCTTCAGCCCCTCCGCGGTAATAAGACGCTTCAAGCGGGAATGGGCTCCCAACCCCTGCTTATGCCCCGGAGTATGAAAAGCAAGGGCGCCGTCCCTGGCATATTTGTCCATTGCTTCAGAAATCGGCGCCTCATTTTGATTAAGTTTCCAATTATTATCCAACCTGATATCTTCAAACATAAAATAAATCCTAAATCATCTTGGCTGTGGATATGGCATCTTGATATTCACTCTTGTGCCCTTTCCCGGCTCAGAGGCAATGGAAATGGTTGCACCGATAATGCGGGCCCGCTCCTCCATGCCAATAACACCAAAGTGACCATCCCCAGATGGATTACGGCGCTCCTCCGCCAGCTCATCCACATCAAAGCCCTTGCCCTGATCGGAAACCATAATGGCCAGATGATCCGATGTATACAGCATCCGCACAGAGGCATGGTCCGTACCAGCATGACGATGAACATTGTTCAGGGCCTCCTGCACAATGCGGAAAATGGTTACCTCCACATGGTTATCAAACTTGTACTCCTTGCCGTCAATCTGCAAATCTGCGTTCAGTACCTCCCGCTCACCCAGCTTTTTGGTAAGCTGCCTAAGGGCCGGAATCAGTCCCAAATCATCCAAGGTCATTGGACGCATATCAAAGATAATCTGACGGACATCCGCCAGACAGGTACGAATTTGACGTCGCAGCTCCTGCAAATTTGCCTTAGCCTCATTCGGACGGGTATCCACCAGACGCTCAGCCACGGAAGCCTGATATATGAGATTAACCATTTCCTGGGCAGGACCATCATGTATCTCACGGGAAACCCTAAGGCGCTCATTTTCCTGTGCCTTGATAATCTGCATTCCCAGAAACTTGTTTTTGGATACGATTTCCATCTGGGTTACCACATCACTGAGCTGTGAAGTGAGATAACCAATAACAGACCCCAGCTTGGTGGCCAGTGTCTCCGCCATGTGAAGGGTCTTTTCCATACTGTACAAACGCAGCTCCAGACGATCACGCTGACGACGGGTCTGATATTCCTTTTCCTTGGCAATGGCCAGCTTTACCTGGACAGTTTTAACTGCCTCATAGCTGGCACGAATACGGTCCTCGGAATAATTGGAAAAGTTGCCGCTGACCTGAACCAGCTTCTGCTTCTCCTTCTGCTCCTCACGCACCAGCTCATCCACTTCGTCCTGGAGCCTCTTTGTCTGCTCCTTCAGCTCCTGCAGCATTTTCCTGGTGGACTCCACGTCCTCCTTGGTATTTTCGTATATCTCAAAGATCTGGCCTTTACTGCCTTCCATTGATTCGATACTCTGCTTAAAGGCATCACGAAGCAGGCGTTCTCCCTGACCATCATCCATATCCATATTAGATAAATCGATGTTCACGTTTACAAAACCTCCCACTAATCCTTAGTGTAATTGTAACTTAAACAGTATTTCAATGCAAAGTATTTTTATTACGACTTGCATTTAATGAAGAATACTATTAAAATCGTATATGGTTATGTCTATTTTTCACACAAGGGGAGTTCGTATTTTATGGGTATGTTTGACAGATTTTTACCAAAGAAAAAACCAGTTGAAATAAAAAACAACATCCCAAAGGAAAAGGAAAGCATCAAAAAGTCCTTTGGAGTTTATTGCAACAAAAATCACGGTACCAAGGGCGAGAAGCTGTGTCCAAAGTGTACAGCCCTTCTGGCTACCGTTATGACCAAAATGAACCGTTGTCCTTATGGCATCACCAAGCCTATTTGTGACCGCTGTGAGATTCAGTGCTTCGGTGAAAAGAACAACAAGATGTTCAACGAGATTATGAGCGCTTCCAGCACCGGCATGATGTTTAAGCACCCAATTATGGCCTTCAAGCACAAGATGGCCAGCATGAGCGTTGATTATTCCAAGAGCAAGCAGGAAAAGAACGAACGCGAAAAGGCTGAGGCCAAGGCAAAAAATGCCGCCGAGAAGGCAAAGGCCCGTGAGGAAGCCAAGAAGAAAAAAGAGGAAAAAAAATAATTTCATAATATATTTATGTAAAGTAAAACTCCCGACCGCCAGCCGGCAATCGGGAGTTTTTGTATACTGTCTTTTATTTGTAGTTGGTAGGAAGAACCTGGAAATGAGCCTTTGGATGAGCGCAAACAGGGCACTCCTCAGGAGCAGCCTCACCAGTGCAAACATAACCACAGTTGGAGCACTGCCAGATAACCTTTTCGTTCTTCTTGAATACCTTATCCTGCTCCACATTCAAAAGGAGAATCTTATAGCGTTCCTCATGCTCCTTTTCAATGGCAGCTACAGCCTCAAATAGGGCAGCAATCTTGTCAAAGCCTTCCTCGCGGGCAACCTTGGCGAACTCTGGATACATGGAAGTCCACTCCTCATTCTCACCAGCAGCTGCTGCCTTGAGATTTTCAGCGGTGGAACCAATCTTACCGCCATTTACCAGCTTGAACCAGATTTTTGCATGCTCCTTCTCATTCTTGGAGGTCTCAGTAAAGATGTTCTGAATCTGAACGAAACCGTCCTTCTTGGCCTGGGATGCAAAATACTGATACTTGGTATGGGCCTGGGACTCTCCGGCAAATGCTGCCCACAAATTCTGCTCTGTCTTGCTACCTTTTAATTCCATGAAAAAACCTCCTTCAATATATAAAACACACACAATAAACCGGTTTATCTAACGGATAATAATTATCCGTTAGGACTAGTATACCATTTTTGTGGGCAATGTCAACACCTACATATTTTTTATTGGAATTGGTCCACGACTGAGGGCTATGGCACCTGTTCTGGCAATTTCAATTATCTCAAAATCCTCCAGCATTTCACAGATGGCATTGATTTTACTTTGGGAACCCGTTAACTCAATAACCACATTCTCAGGACTTACATCCACTATATTGCCACGGAAAATATCCACTATATTACGGATATCCGCCAAAGAGCCCTTGGTGGCACGAACCTTCAGCAGCACCAGCTCCCGGACAATGGAATCCACCAAGCCAAGATTAACAATTTTTATAACATCAATGAGCTTACCCAGCTGGTTCACCACCTGCTCCAGCTCCCGGTCATCCTCCACGGAAACCTCTATATTAATGCGGGTAACATCCTCATCCTCAGTGTAGCCCGCAGAAATACTTTCAATATTAAATGCACGACGACTGATAAGCCCCGATACATGGGTAAGTACGCCAGGCTTGTTGTCTACCAAAACGGCTAAAATATACTTTTTCATGCTTCGGCACCTCCCAAAACCATATTGTCCAGCTGAGCCCCGGGAGCTACCATTGGCAATACGTCCTCATTGGCCGGCAGCATCACGTCAATCAGCATTGGCCCCTTCACATTAAGGGCCTTCTCCAGGGAAGCCTTTAACTCCTGCGGCTTTTCAATACGGCAGGCCTCCATGCCCATGGCCTGGGCCAATTTAACATAATCTGTCTTGCCACCCAGCAATGTCTGGGAATATCTCTTGCCGTAGAACATGCGCTGCCACTGGGTAACCATGCCCAGCACCCGATTATGAAGAAGCACAACCTTTATATCAATATTATTATCAGCAGCCGTGGACATCTCCTGACAGTTCATCATTACTGAGCCATCGCCGGTGAAAAGCACCACCCTTTTATCAGGACATCCCAGCTTTGCTCCCAGTGCCGCAGGCAGTCCGTATCCCATGGTACCAAGACCGCCGGAGGTAATAAACTGACGAGGGTTACGGCTGTTGAAGAACTGGGCCGCCCACATCTGGTGCTGCCCAACATCGGTAACCACGATGGTATTTTCATCCACCATACCGCTTACTGTATCAATAAGCTGCTGGGGCATAATAACCTTGTCATTTGTCTTGTAGCTGAAGGGACATTCCCTGTCCATATCCACCACCTGCTTGTGCCATTTGGCAAAGCGGTCGAGATAATCCTCACCTGAGCCTTGAAGCTGCTCATTGAAAATCGGCAAGGACCAGCGCAGGTCACCAATCACAGGATAATGGGAAAAAACATTCTTGTTTATTTCCGCCTTGTCCACCTCAAAATGAACAACTTTAGCATTAGGGGCAAAGGCATCGATTTTTCCCGTAACGCGGTCGTCAAAACGCACACCGATACCAATGAGCAAATCACTCTTTTGTACAGCCATGTTGGCAGCATAGGAGCCGTGCATCCCCACCATACCAAGGAAACCCTCCTGCTTTGCGGGAATACAGCCCAGCCCCATAAGGGAGCTTACCACCGGAATACCGGTATTTTTAACAATTTCCCGCATAACCTCTGTCTGATTGGAAAGGGTTACACCGCCGCCGATGAAAAAAACGGGACGCTTTGCTTCGCCAAGGGCCTCAACAACATCACGAATCTGTCCCTCATCCCCGGTGAAATCCCCCTTGTAGCCACGGAGCTTCACCTTTTGTGGATATTCATAGTCCAACACGGTAGTAAATACATCCTTGGCGATATCAATAACCACAGGGCCAGGACGGCCTGTTCTGGCAATAAAAAATGCTTCCTTAATCACCCTTGGCAGCTCCGAGGCCCTCTTTACCAAATAATTATGCTTGGTAATAGGTGTAGTAATACCTACGATATCCGCCTCCTGAAAGGAGTCCTTGCCAATAAGTGGATTGGTCACCTGTCCTGTGAAGCACACCAAAGGTA
>DFHJ01000006.1:0-5302 GCA_002372665.1 Anaerovibrio lipolyticus | reverse complement strand
GAGGTGGCAAATACTACCCCCACTTTGCCAGTTGCCCGTGCATAGCCATCCGCAGCATGAACAGCCCCCTGCTCGTGGCGGGTTAAAATGTGAGGAAACCTTGCCTGATAAACCGCATCATATAAATCCAGCACTGCACCACCGGGATAACCAAATACCAAATCCACATTTTCTCTTTTCAGACTCTCCAAAATAGCCTGGGCCCCATTCATCTGCAAGGAAAACTCCCCCTCATATATAATGTACACTGTAAATCACAATTTCAAAACTGTAAATCACAATTCATGTCCCATGGACATAAATAATAACATTGTCCACTGAGTACATATTATACAATAACATCTGTACACTTATCAACAGTTTGTTGATAAATTGTGTATACTTTTTAATGAATATTAACATTATCTATCCTGAAAGTCCTATTTTAAAGATTTATTTTCGAGGATAAAAATGTTGTAAAAACAATGGACACAAGCCGATTTATTAATATATTATGTAGATAAGCAAATATTCAGACAATATTTACTAATTGATATTCATTTCAAATATTTCTAATGAGGATAGAGATATGTTTAGAAGATTTCAAATTAAATTCATTTTGTCTATCTGCCTGTCTTTTCTGCTTCTTTTAGTCCATCAGCCCCTTAATGCAGAAGATTACATCGGGGACAAGGGGCCAGTACGTGTAGGTGTACTGGATATAAAGCAGGATACCAATCCCCAGAGCAGGGAGCTGCTGGAACGACACATGAAAGCATACCTTAGGGAGCTTTCAAAACGCACTCATTTGGGATATGAATATATTCCGGTACAGCCCTCGGAGGGACAACGGATGCTACAGGAAGGTACTCTGGATTTGCTGACTCCAGTGCAGCGAAATGGCTCTCTTTATCCGACGAAAATATATAGTGAGGGATATTCCGTATATGGTATGCTGAGCCTCTTTACTCTCCCTGGCAGTAATCTCAATGTGCTGGATAACTCCACCATGAATGGTGTGACCATAGGCTATGTAACTGTGGAAGACAATACCAACTATATCCGCCATTATGTACAGACCCAAGGCTGGGAAAACGTAAACTATGTCACCTACTCCAACGGACAAAATATGATAGAGGCCCTTCATCGTGGCGAAATACAGGCTGCCATGGATGACGGTTCTGATCTTTTGGGAAATGAGATTGAGCTGGGAATTATTGCCATAACCCAGTGCCAGTTTATGGCTCTGCCTACCAAGCAGGAACTGATACGTGAGCTGAACAGTGCCATCCTCGACACGGAACTGAAAAATCCTTCCTTTGCCACCAGGCTTGAGCAGACTTATATTGACCCTGCCATTCACAGCATTGCATCCTATGCCGAAAGTGAACGCAAATTTACAAGGACAGCTCCTCCTATCAGGATTGTACTTCCAGGAAATTATTCTCCCTTTGTAAGAAGTGGCGGAGGAATATTCGGAGATATTATTGAAATTTTAGGCAATGACAGCGGACTAACATTCGAGTTAATAATCGCCAATAATTCCAGTGAAGCCAGAGAAATGCTGGAAGATGGCCAGGCAGATATTATGCCTTGCGTATATTCCGGTGCCAATTACGAAAATCCACTAAACTACACCAATAACTTTCTTTACGTAGAATATTCTGCAATAGTCCATGAGGACAACACCTTTATTGGCACCCCCAAAACCATGGTGGCACCTGCCAAGACTCCGGGACTCAGCGAATATTTAAAGAAACAATTCCCGGAATGGGATGTCATCATATTGGAAACAGTGGAGGAATGTCTTGAGGCAGTGGAAAAGCATCAATACACTATTGCCATGGTACCAAATCTTTATCTGCAACAGCACAACAATCTTATTACCAGGCCCACACTAAAAATCAATGAAAACTATAGTTGTCATATTGGTATCAGCCTGATGGCCGCAGAGACAACTCCGGAAATGCTGACCCATGTGCTGAACACAGCCATCCAACGTCTTTCACCTGATGAAGTTAACCAAATTATTAAGAAAAATAGTACTCCAGTTATTAATCTTGGCTTTTTGCTACAGGAATATCCAATCCATTTGGCAACAGCCATATTATTCACGTTGATAATCTTGCTGCTCATTGGCTTTATTATCCATAATAACCGCCAAACAAGAAAACGTAATATTATCCTTTCCGAAAAAAATGAAGAACTGGAGAGGGCCCTCTATGAAGTAAAAGTCCTGAGAAAAGACAGGGATGCCTACAAGCAGGAAGCAGAAACAGACCCTCTGACCGGCCTGCTCAACAAAAGAGGAATTGCCCTGCGCTGTCAGGAGCTGCTGGACAGGCAACAGGAGGGTGAATCCATTGCCCTACTCATTATTGACTTGGACCACTTTAAAGAATTCAATGATACCTACGGACATCAAATGGGAGACAAGCTCCTTATTAGCTTTGCCAAAATTCTGAAAACCGTCTGCACTGATCTTACAGCACTAGGACGTTTTGGCGGTGACGAATTCATGATGATGGTAACCTTACCGCCGGAGTCCACAGTAATGGACATCAGAAAACAGACCCAATGGCTTCTGACCAGTATAAAGGACATGATGGTGGGGGGGCACACAGCTAATGTGACCGGCAGCATCGGCATCGCCATTACCAAGGAAAGGGGCACCAGCTACGATTACCTTTTCCGTCATGCTGACCGTGCTCTCTATAAGGTAAAGGATGCCGGACGTGACGGCTTCCAAATCTACGAAAAGAAATAATACAACGTAAAAAGAAGACTGCGGCATGGTGTCTCGAAACCACTCTAGCCGCAGTCCTCTTTTTATATTAAGCGCATTTACCGAATTTAATTGTATCCCATTACATGAGGTAACGGAGATATACATAAGCTGTACTGATGATGATGGAAAGAATCATCAACGGGAAAGCTATCTTCATAAAGCCGATGAAAGAAATCTGTCTGCCATGCTGAGCTGCCATGGAAGCAACTACTACGTTGGCACTGGCACCGATGAGGGTACCGTTACCACCAAGGCATGCACCCAGAGCCAGTGACCACCACATAGGCTCCAGATTGCTGAGGCCCATGGCGCCCATGTCCTTGATAAGCGGAATCATGGTTGCTACAAATGGAATATTATCAACGAACGCAGAGGCAAGGGCAGACATCCAGAGAATCAGGATGGCTGTACCCTCTACAGAACCGTGGGTAATCTTGATACCTTCCTCAGCCAACCACTTGATAACACCGGTTTCAACCAAACCGCCAACCAAAATGAACAGACCGGCGAAGAAGAATATTGCAGTCCACTCAACCTTGCTGAGAACCTTTGCAATCATTTCCTCATCTCTTGTAAAGGTAATCAATAAGAGAAGACCGGCACCAGAAAGAGCGGCAGTTGCAGACTCAAGACCCAGGGCACTATGAGCAACGAAAAGACTCATGGTCAATGCCAATACCACCAGACACTTCTTCATAAGAGGCTTATTGCTGATCTGCTTTGCGGCATTCAGCTTCATTACCTGCTCCTGAAGCTCAGGAGTTGTGTGGAGGGACTTGCCATAAATCATCTCCAGCAGGAATACAGTTACAAGGAAAATAATAATAGCCGGAAGAGTCAGATGAATAATGAAATCCATGAAGCTCAAGCCAACAGCAGAACCAATCATAATATTTGGCGGGTCACCTACCAAAGTCGCAGTACCACCAATGTTGGATGCCAAAATCTGGGCAATCAGGAAAGGTTTTACATCAACCTTTAACTGGGAAGTAATGCTGAAGGTTACCGGAACTGTCAACAGAACTGTCGTTACATTATCCAAAAGCGCGGAGCATACAGCTGTCAAAAGTGCCAATGCCAGAAGCAGCTTCATAGGGTTAGCCTTGACCCGCTGGGCCGCCCAAATGGCCAGGAAGTTAAACAGGCCTGTTTCCGCCGTAATGTTTACAATAGTCATCATACCAATAAGTAAACCCAAGGTATTAAAATCTATGTGATGAATTGCCACCTCCTGAGACAAAATGCCACAGAGAATCATCAACATAGCGCCAACGATACCAACAATGGTACGATGGACTTTTTCTGAAATAATCAGTGCGTATGCAGCTACAAATATCACCACTGCAATGGTCGTTGTATCCACAACATTACCTCCTCTAACCTAAAATATTTGTTTGACGATTTCTTAAATTACTCTAACTTTATCATATAATCAATAATTTGTACATAGGGAATTTCTATTGTTTTGAATTAATTTGTATAATGAATTATCTCTCATGTACAATAACTGAATAATTTTAAAGAAATGTAATCTAAGACCTCTTACATAATACACCTATTATGTATATTGTTGCAAGTAGCTTTTAATAGCTGGTACTAAAAAAGCAGAGCCGTATCGACTCTGCTTTTATTTGCCTTCAATGTTGAACTATCAGACAATCAAGTTAGCATAGCTTTAATCTGTCTGGGCAAACTTCACCGCCGCCTTGGCCAGCTCATCGGTGGAATCAACAAATACACCCTCCAGATTGTACATGGTCACCGCCACCGGCACCTCGGTACAGCCAAGGATAAATGCCTCTGCACCCTGCTCCTTCATTTCCGCAAGCAAATTCTTAATATCGTTTGTATCGTAATTCTGATTATTGGCCTTTACGCCATCATAAATCATGTCATCCACAATATGCTGCCTTTCTACTGAAGGAGCAATACATCTAAGTCCATTAGCCTCCAATGCCTTTTGGTACAATCCGGTACTGATGGTACCGCTGGTGGCCAGCAACCCCACACTCTTATATCCCTTCTCCATAATGGCAGCCACTGCCACATCAATAATTGACAGTACGGGAATCGTAATATGCGGTAAAAGTTCAGGCAAAAAATAATGGGCTGTGTTGCAGGCCATTATGATAAAATCCGCCCCGCCCATCATGAGCCGCTTGGCACTTTTCATCATTTCCGGAACCGGTGAAGCCCCCAAGCCCTTAATTGCTCTGGTACGATCCGGAATTCTGCAATTATTGTCCACCAGCATAGGTATGTGCTCCTGATCCACCTTTGCCGGCGTTGCCAAAATAATTTTCTTCATTAAATCCACGGTGGCCATTGGCCCCATGCCCCCCAGAATTCCAATTGTCTTCATATTTTCCACGCCCCCTATAATGTCGCAAATCAATACCTTATCCTTCAATACTCTTAACTTGCTAAAAGAATATCATTGGCACGCAATATTATTTATATTGACAATATATAGATATTATAACGCCATTGTTCAAATTTTTCTTCTTTTAGAAGAAAAATCTTCCAATTAGCGTT
>DFHJ01000113.1 GCA_002372665.1 Anaerovibrio lipolyticus | reverse complement strand
TTTGGCATTGTAACTCATATTTTCCCGACGGCCTATATCCTTTTTGTATTTTCTTGTCTTTGAAATCTCATAGTTATTTGGTTTAATATAGGCTACCTGACCATTAAGCTCAATAAATCTGTAATTCTCTTCGCTTTCATAGCCCGCATCGGCCACAATGTTTCTGTAAGGAAAACGCAGATGCTTTGCCATGTAAGAGTAAGGCGTGACCATGTGCCTTATGATGTGTGGGAGAAGCAGGGGAAACTGCTGACTACTGAGGGCAATGTGGTACATTGCGGATATATTGAGCAGTTCATTGATAAGCTGAATGAAAGGTTCAACATCCGGGAAATTGCCTATGACCGCTGGGGTGATGTGCAGAACCTTGAAGGTATGGGATTTACTGTGGTTCCTTTTGGCCAGGGCTTTAAGGATATGAACCCACCGACCAAGGAGCTTATGAAGCTCACTTTGGAGCAGAAAATAGCTCATGGTGGTCATCCGGTCCTTAGATGGATGATGGATAATATCTTCATAAAGACAGACCCAGCCGGGAACATAAAGCCAGACAAAGAAAAATCTACAGAGAAGATTGACGGTGTCGTGGCCACGATAATGGCTCTTGACCGAGCCCTAAAGGACTAGGCTTTGCCGTCGCAATCCGCTGTGGATTGGATAACGGTGAAAGTGTATACGATGAGCGTGGGCTGTTATTGATTTAAGTATATATATATATATTGATAATACATCAATATTGATGTAAAATAATAGTGAAATAAATTATAGAGGATGTCTGGGTTGGAAATTTATGATTATCACTCTGCAGGTGGGAAGAATGTGATTCTTGCCTATGTGGAAAAGCTGTCCAAACAGGAACAATTAGAGATTTATGATGTCCGTGGAGAAATACGTAGAAGTGGTTTGGATGCTTTTGAAAAGTTAGATACACGCCAGCTACGGGGAAAACTCTGGGAGATAAAGCTGTCTCAGAATCGTATTATGTATGTCATTATGAATAAGGATGCTGTGGCCTTCCTGCATATATGCAAGAAGCAAAAAGGTAAGGCCGAAAAACAGGATCTGGATAAAGCATTGAATCGTGCAAGAAAAGAAAATCTACTGTAGGAGGGAGATTGTTATGCTGGTAAAAAGTAATCCCGTTGAGGAACAAAAGAAAATAGCAGAACTTACTTCCAGTGATGAAGCACTGATGCGACAGCACAAATTGTTTTTGGCGGAAATGCAGTTTAAGCAGGAGCTTATAAATAAACGTAAAGCAAATGCACTTAGCCAAAAGGATATTAGTGAGCGTTCAGGATTATCGCAGCAGGCTGTTAGCCGCCTTGAAAAAGGAAATGGTGGCACCATCAAATCAATAATCAAGTATTTAAGTGCTATGGGATGTTCATTGACTTTGAAAGAATCATAATAGGTCAGTAAGTTTTTAGCGTCAGTCTAACGGCTGGCGCTTTTATAATGTAAAAAAAGGAGGCATCAGCCTATGAACGGACATCCATGCCAGATTATGCCAGAATATAGCAATAATCATATATGCTTCAAGCCTTGGTAATTAAGGGATTATGGGAGAAATAGGGGGATTGGCTAATACAAATACAAATATCCGCTTGACATGAACATAAAACAGTAGTATATTACTCTGTGTTAACTACATTAATCCGAAGAAGTCATCAGAATGCTAAGCAGACTGGTGATGGAGGGTACTCTGGAGAATCCCATTAAATTGGGTGCCGAAGGTGCAAGGTTTACATTTTTGTAAGCTGAATCTCTCAGGCAAAAAGACAGTGATGATGAGTAACATGCCAAGTAATGTTCTAGAAGTTATGCGGTCTTGTTTATTTATTTTGTCTTTATGGAGTATCGTCCTTCGGATGATACTCTTTTTATTTTGGAGGATTTGATTATGGACTACTTATTAGAACTTGTACAAATGGTCAACACCTATTTATCAGATTACATTCTCTGTTTTCTGTTAATCGGTTTGGGACTGTATTATACCATTAGAACCCGCTTCGTTCAGGTTCGTTGCCTTGGTGAAGGCTTCAGACGTTTTTTTGGCAATTTCTCCCTTCATGGTGAACACGGCAAAAGCGGTATGAGCTCATTCCAGGCCTTGGCGACTGCTGTAGCTGCCCAGGTTGGTACTGGTAATGTGGTTGGTGCATCCGGTGCAATCCTTACTGGTGGCCCTGGTGCTATTTTTTGGATGTGGATTATTGCTTTCTTCGGCATGGCAACCAACTATGCTGAGGCAGTTCTCGCTCAGGTAACTCGTGTCGTTAAGGAGGACGGCACAGTTCTTGGTGGTCCTGTTTACTACATCCGTAAGGCATTTCCAGGCGCATTCGGCAAATTTTTGGCAGCATTCTTTGCAGTAGCAATTACCTTGGCATTGGGCTTCATGGGATGCATGGTTCAGTCCAACTCCATTGGTGAGACCAGTGAGGCTGCCTTTGGTATTCCGGCCTGGGGTGTTGGTATTATAATCGCATTATTGGCTGGCTTCGTATTTATCGGTGGTACCAAGCGTATTGCCAGAATTACTGAGAAGCTGGTTCCTATTATGGCTGTTTTCTATCTCATCGGTGGTGCTGCTATTCTTCTGGCAAACTATGAAAGGGTGCCGGAGGCTGTTTCTCTTATTTTCTACTATGCCTTTAATCCTGATGCCATTATTGGCGGTAGCTGGGGTATGGCAATAAAAACTGCGATTTCTCAGGGCGTAAAGCGCGGTCTGTTCTCCAATGAGGCTGGCATGGGTTCCACTCCACACGCCCACGCTTTGGCAAATGTTGAAAAGCCACATGATCAGGGCGTTGTTGCTATGATTGGCGTATTTATTGATACCTTCGTTGTTCTTACCATGACTGCCTTGGTTGTAATTACTACCCTTTATACTGGTGACGGCGTACTGGTCAATGGTGCGGCAGAGGGCATTTCCAAGACAAATATGGCTCAGATTGCTTTCAGCAGTCTTTTTGGCAGCTCTTTGGGTAGTGCATTTATCGCTGTAAGCCTGTTATTCTTTGCATTTTCCACTATTCTCAGCTGGAATCTCTTTGCAAAGATTAACGTAGAGTACCTTATGGGCAAGTCTGCAGTAAAGGTTTTCTCTGTAATTGCTATTTGCTTTGTTTTCATGGGCTCCTGCCTGTCCAACAATTTGGTTTGGGAGCTGACGGATATGTTCAATAATCTTATGGTTATTCCAAACTCCCTGGCTCTGTTTGCACTTAGCAGTGTAGTAGTAGGTCATGTGGATACTTCCAACCTTGAGGAAAATGACGCAAATGAATACATTGTGCAGACTGAGAATTAATAATTAAAAATAAAAGCGGTTGTATTCAGTAATCCGGTTACAGCCGCTTTTTTAGTGTCAATATTTTATGTTAAAGACCTCATCCCCCTCCTGCGGAGGGTCCTTCCCCAAAGGGGAAGGCTTATTTATTGCAAAATCTGTAGCCGGCTCCCCATACTGTTTCTATGTAAATAGGAGAGGAAGGGGTTGGTTCAATCTTTTCGCGCAACCTGTTGATGTGTACCATGACAGTGGCAGTGTCGCCCATGGCATCAAGTCCCCATATTTGGTCAAAGAGCTTATCCTTGCTGAATACAATGCCGGGATTTTCCGCCAAAAATAACAGCAACTCAAATTCCTTGTTTGTAAGGGTGATTTCTTTTCCCTTGTGATATACCATATGGGTATCTGGCTGAATTTCCAGGTCACCTCTTTGAATAGTTCGGATTTTTGGCGTTGTGTCACCAGCTAGCTTGGTTAGACGCTGGTAACGGGCTAAGTGAGCCTTGACTCTGGCCACCAGCTCACTGGGACTGAAGGGCTTTATTATGTAATCATCGGCACCAAGGCCAAGGGCTCGGATTTTATCAATGTCCTCATGACGGGCTGACACCATAAGAATAGGCAATTCCTTTTCCTTCCGCAGCTCCCGGCAAATCTGAAAGCCGTCCTGCCCCGGCAGCATAACGTCCAAAATAAGCAAATCATAATCATCCTTAAGTGCACGCTTCAGACCGGCAGTGCCATCGGCTTCTATATCCACCTGAAAATCGCTGGCTTCAAGATAATCTCTTTCCAGTTCTGCAATACCTGAATCGTCTTCTATAATTAATATGCGCTTCATTTCATGTTCCTCCTGTGTAGTGTAAAATTTCATCTGTTATGGATTGCCATTGTCAGTCAGCGGCAGTTCAATAATGATACAAAGCCCACCTGAAGGATTGGCCTCAGCCCAAATATTCCCCTTCATACCGTCAATGATTCGTTTTGTAATGGCCAGTCCCAAACCGCTTCCCTTGGCTACATTGCTGCGGGCCTGATCGGTGCGGTAGAAGCTGTCAAATAGCTTTGGCAGATCTTCTGATGGCACACCAGGGCCATTATCGGCAAAGGAGATACGAACGCTTTTATTTAGGGCTTCAAGACGAATGTTTATATCTATATCATCTCTGTTGGAATATTTACTGCTGTTGCTGATAAGGTTATCGATTACCCGCTGGAATTGGATTCTGTCAATGGAAACCAGACATTGTTCATCTTTAGGTAGCTTCAGCTCCATATTTAGATGGATATTTTTTTCTGCCATGAGAGGCTTTTGTTCATTGTAGAAATCGGTGAAATAATCTCTAAGTGGTACATATTCCAAATTAAATGGAATGCGGCCCAAATCCAGCTTGGAGAACAAAAACAGGCTTTCAACCAGCTTTTCCATGGTGTTTGCGCCCTGCAATATCATTTCCACATAATGGCGTTGCTTTTCAGGAGTTTTGGCAATGCCATCCAGAATGCCACTGGCATAGCCCTTCATGGAGGTAAGTGGGGTGGATAGGTCATGTGAAATTCCGGCTATGAGCTCCTTGCGGTTGTTTTCATATTTTTCCTGTTGCTCACGGGCTGCTTTTAGTTCCAATCGCATGGCCTCAAAATCACGACACGCATCACCAAATTCATCTTGAGCCTGTATTTCTATAGGTGTATCAAGATTACCTCGACGGATTTCCGCAGAGGCTTTTCGAAGGGCAGATAGTGGTTCCAGAATTTGGCGGGAGAGGAGTCGTGACAGATATAATCCCCAAAAAATAATAAAAACAATGGCCACAATTATTATTACACTAAGAACATCATCAAAGTTCCTGTATGGATTCGGTAGAGGTGGTGTTCCTTGGTTAATAATGGATGCCTTGCCGTAGGAATTTATCCGTGTATGCCCATTGGAGCTTTGATAATCAAAAATAAAATTATCATCATCCCAAAGCATCATAGGGGAATCATGGCTTTGGCTGCGCACCTTTTGT
Organism: Anaerovibrio lipolyticus; assembly: GCA_002372665.1. Lineage (GTDB taxonomy): Bacteria > Bacillota > Negativicutes > Selenomonadales > Selenomonadaceae > Anaerovibrio > Anaerovibrio lipolyticus_C. The sequence continues at coordinate 13,789 of DFHJ01000113.1, read as the reverse complement.
ATGAGTTCGTTGGGATCTGTATCCGGGGATACGTAGACTACAGAATTATCTACTGTAAGTACGCTATGTATTCCTTGCTGTTCCAGCATATATAAGTCATTATAAATATCATCCCGTCGTCCCATACCGGGACCGTGACCGTGGCCCCTGCCATGTCTGCCCATACTATTGTTTGTTTGGATGCCTCCCTGTTCGAGCTTTACCTTGATGGCACTTATGGCAAAATGGATAGAAGGAGCGGGCCCCTTTTCCGGCCAGGCTGAGTTTACCTTGTCCTGATTGGAGCCACCTAATAGCTTCAGCCCCAACATAAAACTGCTGCCTATTATAACCAGCACGCAGAAGGGGATAAAAACCATCATAAAATTTGCTATAAATAAACGCTTTCGCACTGAGAAATCTCTAAGCCGCATATAATACCCTCTTTCGGTGTATTGTCCAATATTGTTTCTTACAACAATAGTATACGTCTTAATTTTAACAAAAATCTAAACAGGAAAAAATTGTATGTTCGAAAATGTTAAATGCAAGTTTATTTTTTGTTTAGAATTGTGATTTATACTTCAAGTGTACCGAATAAATGGCGATGAGCCAAACAAGTGAAGAACAACGCGAGTTAATAGCAAGTGATATTCAAAAGGAGGAACTTATTATGGATAACAAAATTATTTCTACCGGAACTATGAAAAAGGCAGGAGCTGCATTGGTGGCGTGCGTTGTGGCATTAGGTGGTCTTGGCTGGTACGGACATCAGCAGAAAATAACAGAATTTCATAAGGTGGCTCAGGCCAACAGTAAAATTGTGGAGACAAAATTAGCGGAAAATAATGTTGAAGTAATAGACGAGGCTCAGGTAAAGGCAGCAGCCGCTAAAGCTATGGGGGTAGATGAGTCCAGCATTTCCTGGAGGGAAATCATACTCTGTGATGGTCCTGGCGGTCACTTCATGGCCCGTGGTAGAAATTTTGATGGTAGCCATGGCGTATACAACGACAGATGCTATGGCCCTAATCATGATATAAACGACCATGGTCCATATTGGAATCGTGACGACAATGATAACAATGGTTGTTATGGATATGGCGGTAACGGGTATCATCGTGGTCCACATCACGGTGGACGTCATTACGGTGCCGGTTACCAAGGTGGTCCTATGAATGGAACTCAGGAAGGTCAGCAATTTGGTCTTGGCAGGGGGCCTGGCTTTGGAATGATGGTAAATAATGCGGAGGCACAGCAGGCAAATGATAATAATACAGATAAGGTTCAGCGCCCAAATCTGTCTCAGCAAAATCAGGATGCAAATACCCAGTCTGCTTCTCCACGGATGGAATTTCATCCTGTATACAATGTAATTTGTGAGGCTAATAATGTGAATTATATGGTTCATGTGGATGCAGTATCCGGCACAGTGCTTCATTGTCGGGCCATCGCCAGCAGATAATTAAATATTATATAGTTAAGCGACTGATACATTAATTTCAGTCGCTTTTTTTATTCAAAACATACATTTGTTTTTCTTTCGTGTTTGTGATTAAATATAAATAAGGATTTTATATTGGAGGTTTTAGCTTTGCCAGAGCAGGAAAGTGAAAAACAACGGGAACAGCTTAATGAAAAGCAGCTTGAGGTGGTCAATGATCTGGAAAACAATATCCTTCTGATTGCCTCGGCAGGCACTGGAAAAACAAACACACTGGCTTATAGAATTGCTCATATCATAGATGAAAAGAAGGCTGCGGGCAAAGAAATAGCCTGTCTTACCTTTACCAACAAGGCCTGCAGTGAAATGAAGGCAAGGGTAATGGATGTGGTGGGGGAAGCAGCCAATGATGTTACCATCAAGACCTTCCATGGGTTTTGTTATGAAATTATCCGCCAGGAGTCAAAGCATAGGGATATTGGTATTTCAGCAGATTCTATCATTTATGATGAGGAGGACTGTCTTGAAATTATCAAAAATGTGCCGGAAATGACGGATATGGCTGCTCAAACTGGTTGGGCTGGGGCTATACAGAAGATTATTGCCCTGGTGAAGGAGTATCGGGGAGAGTATGACTATTTTAGCGGTGAGCCCAGTGATGACTATCAGCGGGTAATTGATCGTTTGCTGACGGAAAACGGTCAGAGGTTTTCTGATGCCAGCCGTGTTAATTGGAAATCATCTACTGACCTTATTATGGAATTTCAGAATAGGGGCGGTTTGCTTGTTAGTGCTTATGATAATGCCCTTAGAATGGCCCATGGCATGGATTTTTGCGATCTTATAAATATTGCCTATGAGCTTCTGAAAAATCCTGAAGTACAAGGGGCATGGAGTTCTTATTTTAAATATTGGTGCATCGATGAGGTACAGGATACCTCCCGTTTGGAGTACAGCGTACTGGAGCGTTTATTCGGACAGAATAATGTTATTATGTGCGGTGATTTCTTCCAGACTATATATGAGTGGCGTGGATCTCAGCCGGATTTGATATTCGATAGGTTTTATGGCGAGTATCAGCCCCGGCTTGTTGTGTTTAATAAAAATTATCGCTCCACAAGAATACTTTTGGATAGCTCATATTATTATTTGAAAAAGCGTTTTCCGGATAAGGTTATGAACTTTTTCCCAGATGACGCTTTGGCGATGAGTGATAATGAAGGGGAGAGAATAGTCCATGCCACCTTTAGGGATACATATATAGAGGCTGACTGGATTTATAACACCCTTCAGCGGCTAAAGCCCCAGGATTTGTCAAAGGTATGTATTTTGACCCGTTCCAATGTATATAACAAGCGGCTGTCAAATTGCTTCAGCAAGATAATGGAAACAAGGCAGAGAAATCAGATGCTCCAAAAGGGAGTATTTGATGATTTTCCCCTTGAATTTATGCTGGTGGACGAGTTTCATTTCTTCCGCAGGCAGGAAATAAAGGATGTTTTGGCTGTGTTTAATATGTTGGTTAATGAGTGGGATGATACCAGTATTTGTCGGGTAGCCAAGGAATACGCCAAGGGTATCGGTGCCAGAACCATCGATAAATTACAGTCGGAGGAAGCGGTGGCCTTGGGGATTCGCCCTAGCGATATGGTTCATCCATCTACTATTAAATATGATGAACCCTTTGAAATGCTGCGTCGAGAGCTGGAAAGGGGCAATGTGGTGGTATTTGATGTGGAATCCACCGGTCTTGACACTTCCAGTGATGAAATTATTCAGATTGCGGCCATTAGAATTGACAGGACGGGAAAGGTGCTGGATAAGCTGAATTTATTCCTAAAAGCAACTAAGTCCGTGGGACAGTCCGTCAACACCCATCATATTACTGATGAACAGCTGCAGCAGGAGGGCGTGGATCCTGGAAAGGGACTTCAGGCATTTTTAAATTTTGCCAGAGATAGCGTCGTTGTGGGACATAATGTGGGCTACGACTTGACAATTTTAGCCAGTCAGCTTAAACGCTTGGGACTTGAAGGCCTTAAGTGTCAGGCCCATTATGATACCTTGGATATTTTTCGCCGGTTTTACCCAAAGCTGGAAAACCATAAGCTGTCTACCATAGGGGATTTTGTTCAAGTCAGTCATAAGTCAACCCACGATGCCTTTGATGATATTTCTGCTACTGGTGAAATTCTTATATATGCAGTAAACAATAATATTGTTGAGGGCATAGATGAGCGACGCCGCTTTTTCAGCAAATATTCCAAGGTTTTTGCTCCCTTTGCAGATAAGATTAATGAATATAAGCGGGATATGTATGATATGAGACCTCAGGAGCTGATGAACAAGGTCATTAGGGAAGTGGGCATATTGGAGCGCTATACAAATGAGGATATACGAAATAACAGCACCAACAAGCCTAACAGCAAGGTGGGGAATCTTCGCCAGTTATATCGTTTTATGCGGGAGCGTGACGATAAAAAAATGTCCTGCCTTGATGGTATAAAGAATCTGCTGAATCTTACCTCTCTTTCAAATACTGAATTCGATTTAATGTTGGCATCACATCCGAAGATTCCAATTATAACAGTCCATCAGGCCAAGGGGCTTGAGTTTGATCAGGTATTCTTTGCAGGACTACAGGAGGGAGTATTTCCAAGTAAATTCGCTATAGATGCGGATTATTTTGATGAGGAGGCCAGACTTTTTTATGTGGGGATTACCAGGGCGAAGAAGGCTTTATATCTTACTTCTGCTTTGGAACGGTCAAAAAATACCAACCCATGCAGATTTATTTATTCCCTTCCTCAAAAAAATATTGAAAATTTTCAGTAAATAATAAAGTAGTAAAAATTGTTTTTTCGTATTTATTGCGAAAAATACCACAAATCTGTAGATTTGTTTGATGATTTACCTAGTATTTAAAAGGTTTGTATGCTATAATACCAAATAAGAGAAATTTAAACAGAGAGGGAGGTATTATTTATGCCATTAGTTGATACCAAAGAGATGTTTAAGAGGGCATACGAGGGGGGCTATGCCATTGGTGCTTTCAATGTAAACAATATGGAGATTGTTCAGGGAATTGTTGCTGCCGCTGAAGAAACTCAGTCTCCAGTAATTTTGCAGGCTTCTGCTGGTGCCAGAAAGTACGCTGGTGCTGAGTATTTGTTCGGTTTGGTTGAATCTGCCCTGAAGGTCAGCACAGTGCCTATTGCCCTGCATTTGGATCATGGTGCAGATTTTGAGACCTGTAAATCCTGTATTGATGGTGGCTTCACATCCGTTATGATTGACGGCTCTGCCCATTCCTTTGAGGCAAATATCGCCATAACCAAGGAAGTTGTAGAGTATGCTCATGCCCACGGCGTAGTGGTAGAGGGTGAGCTTGGTCAGTTGGAAGGCATTGAGGATGATGTTAATGTGACAACAGGTTCCTATACTGATCCTGATGATGTGGAGGAATTCGTATCCCGCACAGGTGTAGATTCCTTGGCTATTGCTATCGGTACCAGCCATGGCGCATTTAAGTTCAGACCAGAGCAGTGTACCAGAAACGAACAGGGTGTGCTGGTTCCACCAGATCTGCGTTTTGATATTTTAGAGGAAATTTCCCAGCGTCTGCCTGGTTTCCCTATCGTGCTTCATGGTGCTTCCTCTGTTGTGCCTAAGTATGTAGAGATTATTAATCACTATGGCGGTAATCTGAAGGATGCTATTGGTATTCCTGAGGATCAGCTCCGTAAGGCTGCCCGCAGTGCTGTTTGCAAGATTAATATCGACTCTGATATGCGTCTTGCTTTGACTGCTGGTATTCGTGAGCACATGGCCAAGTACCCGGAGCATTTTGATCCACGTCAGTATCTGAAGCCAGCTCGTCAGAATATTCAGGATATCGTTGCACATAAGATCAGAAATGTTCTTGGTTCCGATGGCAAGGCAATTGACGTTTAATAGGTTAATATTTTACTAAAAAATTAAGGACCGGCCTTTGGGGCTGGTCCTTTTTTAGTGCTTAAAAGCCTTATTATATTTTATTTTTTATGAAGTTTATTTGTAAAAGGCCTGAATCATATCACGGGGTATATCTGAATAAACAGAAACAGTTTCTCCATTTAGTGGATTAAATATCTCCAGATGATAGGCGTGGAGGGCCTGCCGGTTTATTACATCATGATTTCCGCCATATAAATCATCTCCTAAAAGAGGATAACCAATGGAGGCCAGATGAACCCTTATCTGATGTGTCCGACCGGTTTTCAGTTCCAGTTTAATAAGGGATTTGCCGTTATTAACGGCTACAGTTTCATAATGGGTTTCTGCGTATTGACCATTTGGAGAGCATATCCGCTGTATAATGCTGTCTGGATGACGGGCAATTGGTAAATTGATGCTTCCCTTTCTTTGAGGCAGTGTTCCGTTTACCAGGGCAAAATAGCTCCTGTGAAAGAATTTTTGGGTAATATTATGCTCCTGCATGTTTCCCTTCAGACGAGGGCCTGGCTGGGTAAGGGCACTTTGAAGCTGGGGCAGCTTGGCTACTACAACCAGTCCGGTCGTATTTCTATCTAGTCGATGAACTGGGTGAAAATCAATATCCTGTCCAGTCAGCTGATAATAATATTTTAAGCCATTGCCAAGAGTATTATCATGGTCCCCGCCAGTGGGATGTACCAGAATACCATCTGGTTTATTCAAAATAATAAGGTATTCATCCTCGTAGCGAATGTCCAAAGGCATCTTTCTGGGAACAATGGAGGATTCTTCCTCCAATATGCAGGTGATTTTATCTCCGATTTTTACAGTTGCCATGGTGGCCTTTACGTTCTCACCATTAACTAAAATGGTTCCGTTCCATTTCAGACGTCGCCAGAGACCATGGGAGACACCACAGCTGTTTCTAAGAAAAGCCCTGACCGAAACAGGGGCCAGGGCTTCATTATCCTTAACTTCGTAAGTAATGTTCATTTTAGTTTTCACCGCGGAGCTTCTTGATTATATTGAAGCAGATGCTGAGGATAATTGCCACAACAGTTGCCAAGGACATACCAGCCAAGGTGGTGGAGCCAATGGTGATGCTGGCGGTAGATACACCGATACCGAGAACAATAGCAGTAAGCATTAAATTAATTGGCTGGTTGTAGTCAATTTTGGCATCTACCAGAACACGGATACCGGAAGCGGCAATTACGCCGAAGAGCAGCATGGAAACACCGCCCATTACTGGTACAGGAATACTCTGAATTGCAGCGGCCAGCTTGCCGAAGCAGGACAAAATAATAGCAAAGATTGCTGCACCACCAATAACCCAGGTAGAGAATACCTTGGAAATTGCCAATACACCGATGTTCTCGCCATAGGTGGTATTAGGGGTGGAGCCAAAAAAGCCAGATAAGATGGTGGAGATACCGTTACCGATGATGGAGCGGTCAAGTCCAGGATCCTTGGTAAGGTCAGAACCTACAATGTTACTGGTTACAAAAAGATGGCCTACATGCTCGGCGATAACGACCAAAGCTGCCGGAAGTATAATGGTAATGGCAGTAAGATTGAATTCTGGGGTATAGAAGGTAGGCAGGGCAAACCATGGTGCCTTTTCAATACCGCTTAGGTCAACAATGCCAAAGCCCAGAGAAATGATGTAGCCGCAGATTATACCAATAAGAATTGGAATAATACCCAAAAAGCCACGGAACACAATCTGGGAGAAAAGGGTAATAACCAGAGTTGCAACAGCCACGATAATGTTGCTCATATTAGGCTCTGCCTCGGTGAGACCAGCCATCTTAGCCGCAGTTGGCATAAGCTCCAGACCGATAACGGCCACAATGGCGCCCATGGCAGCTGGCGGGAAGATGAAGTCTATCCAGGAAGTACCTACAGCCTTCACAATTAAGCCCACAACAACGAAAACAAGACCTACGGCAATGAACCCACCAAGGGCAGCCTCATAGTTAAACTGGGATAACACTGCAAATACAGGGGAGATGAAGGCAAAGCTGGAACCCAGATATGCCGGAATCTTTCCCTTACATATAATCAAGTAAAGCAATGTACCAATACCGTTAAACAGCAGTACAGTTGCAGGATTTACATTGAACAGAATTGGTACTAACACAGTAGAACCAAACATAGCAAATAAATGCTGTAAAGATAGCGGAATAGTTTTTGTAATAGGTGGCCTCTCATGGACCTGAATTACTCGATTCTCACTCATTAATAAAAACACTCCTTTAAATAAACAAGAAAAAGTGGGTTCAAAAAACCCTATAAGACTTTAACACAAAAAAAACAACTTGTCTATCAATCTTTGACAAGTTGTTCATGTATACATAATAATAATAAGTTATTTTCGCTGATCCTTTAGGTGATCCTTCCAGTATTCCATATCCGGTTCACTAAGTGGCAGCGAAATCTTATCACCATTGTCATAAGCAAATTGTATGGTGATAACCTCAGCCCTGCGCATGGAGTCGAAGGATTCAGGAGGAAATTCAACAAAAAGCTTGTTGGTATTTTTTAAAGTGGTTTTGTCGTTATAGAATGCCAAGGAATAGCTCGGGGGAGTTTGGCGGACAGCGGCTTCCATGGTGTAGGTATCATCATCGCAGATCATGGTAATGGCGGGCAACAGATTGGCACTGGAATAACGATAGTCCTGAATGGTTAGGTTTGCAGTGTTAATCTTGCCATTAATATCCACACCTGTTTGAAAATCAATATCGCAGTAGCCGGAAAGATTATCCGCAGGGCGATGGTCAAAAACATAGGTGAACCCCCAGCCAAAGCCGCCTAATAAAATTAACATAATACCAATTCCCATAAAGAATTTACTTGGTGATTTAGACATTTAAAAATTAATCCTTTCTATGTGTAGGGCCAAACATACGATTAAGAGGGTTTTCTTTGAAGAGATTACCTTGTTCAATGTAGCGGTGAACCATTTTTTCAGATTTGTGCCTGGTTTGCCTCATAATGGAGAGTGCATCCAGGTCGTGCTGGGCAGCAGAGGTGGCAAAGCCACGGCGTAAGCTATGACCAGCAAAATCATCAGGGTTCATTCCCAGCATACCCATGTATTTTTTTACAATAATTGCCACAGCTTTGTCGGAAAGCTGTGTTTCCCGTGGATCAAGGTTTCGCTTAAAGCCTCTGAAAAGTGGCCCATCCTTTATGTTTGCTGCTTCAATCCAATCCTGTACAGCGATTACAGCACAGGTGTGAGGATCAGGGGCGTAGGGAATGGCAATTTGACTTCCGCGTCCCAGCTGGTCACCTTTTGACTGAGGAATAAAAATAACCATACCCTGTGGGGAAAAGGTGATATCCCTAAGCTGTATAGCTACCAGCTCAGAACGCCTGAAAGCTCCTGCAAAGCCAAGAAAAAGTAAAGCCTTATCCCGAATGGACACCAAATCTCCTGCATCAAAAAGATCAGCCAAAAGGGACATGGTTTCCATTAATATAGGGGCTTTGCCGTGTTGGTAGGTACCCTTTTCACGACGAATGGCCTGCATGGCATTGCGAACCATACCATCCTTGGCGGGATTGTTGTCATAAAAGCCAGCAGCGATATGGTTTTCAGAAATGGCGGTAATGCGTCTGGAAACCGTATTGGCATGGGCATGGTCTGCCAAATCATTAATATAGTTTACTATGGTTTCCGCTGTGCAAGGGAGAGGTGGTACTTCATGGTCCTCGCACCAGTCAGTAAAGTCATTCCAGTCAGCAGAATATGATTTGAGGGTATTATCAGCTTTGGATTTCCTCATTCTACGTTTACTTTTGGCAGACAGCTTTACATTTTGGTTTATATTGTCATTTTTATAAAGTAGAAAATCATCACGAATATTCATAAGCAATTCACCATTCATATTTTATACAAGAAAACTCTGTAAATCAATAGTCGTACCTTTATCAAGTAGGCTTATAGGTGTATAATAATGAATTAATTATTGAAATATACCATTAATGGGAAAGGTTATTGATAAAATGAATTCGGAAAATCCAATAGGAATTATGGATTCAGGTATGGGTGGAATTAGTGTTCTGAGGGAAATAACCAAGCTCATGCCTAATGAAAACTATATATTTTATGGCGATTCCCAAAATGCCCCATACGGCAGCAAAAGTACCCAGGAAATATATGAGCTAACGTCTGACGTGGTAGATAAAATGCTGGATAGAGGTGTAAAGGCTGTTGTTATTGCTTGTAATACAGCCAGCAGTGCTGCTGGAAAGCGACTTCGGGAAAAATATCCTCAGCTTCCTATTATTGCCATAGAGCCCGCATTAAAGCCTGCTGTAATAAACTGTCCCGGGGGTACAGTGCTGGTGCTGGCTACAGAAGCTACCCTTAGGGAGCAGAAGTTTGCCACATTAATGGAAACATGGAAGGGTAGAGCTGAAATTATAAAAATGCCCCTTCCCGGACTTCCTGAGTTTGTGGAACGTGGTGAGCTGGATTCCCCTGAACTGAGAAAATTCCTTATGGGGTATTTCAGCAAGCTGGATGGCAAGAAAATTGACGGGGTAGTCCTTGGCTGTACCCATTATCCTTTTGTACGAAAGGTAATAAGTGAGCTTTTTGATAATAAAGTAAAGATATTTGATGGGGCTGCCGGTACAGCCAGACAGCTAAGACGTCGGCTATATTCCAGAAATATGATAAATACATCTTCTGTACGGGGAAAGATTACCTGGCTTAATAGTAGTAAAGACCCATATATGATTGAATTATCTAAAAAGCTTTATAATATGAAACTGGATTAATTAATATAGGCTGATGCATTTTTTGCACCAGCCTATATTTCCAAGCAGACTATTTTATTTTACATCAGTAATCCCAGAACTAGGCCTGCAATTCCACTGCCAAACAGTAGGGTTATAACGCTAACCTTCTTTTTTACGGCTATCATGGCAATTAATAAAATAATGATACCCTTAATATCAAAGTCGGCAAAATTTGTGGGAACGCTTTCGGTGTTCCATACAGAAAGCCATATAAAGCTAAGACCAGCGGTGCAGATAAGAGCAACCACAGCGGGGCGAAGCCCGTTTAAGGTTCCTTTTATGGCACTGAGCTCACCATATTTTTTCATCAGATAGGTTATCAAAAGACATAAAATCAGGGATGGTGTTACAAAGCCAAGGGTTGCCACAACAGCCCCCGGTGTTCCGGCAATTTTGGTGCCTACAAAGGTAGCTGCATTAATGCCGATAGGTCCTGGTGTCATTTGTGAAATGGTGAAAATATCAATAAATTCTGTCATGGTAATCCAGTGATAATTATCCACGACTGCAGCCTGAATCCAAGGGAGGGAGGCATAGCCACCACCAACGCAGAACAGGCCGATTTTACAAAATTCCCAATATAAAAGAAGTAATATATTCACTCTATGGCCTCCTCTTAATTGTATTTAGGGTCTCTTAACAGCATAAGTCCAATGATTGCATCCACCAGGACACAGTACATTGGGTTTACATTGAAACAGAGAGAGGCTATAAACGTTCCGATAGCAATCAATATTGGAAGTAACAGCTTCTTCTTGAAGAGCTTATATACCAGATTAAGTCCCACATCAATAATGACAGCAGTGGCACCACATTGCATACCCTTTAAAAGCATCTGTACATAGTAGTTGTGGGCAAAGAGATCATAAAAGAATGCGATAATTGTAATGGTAATAAGGGGAGGTAATATGGTAGCCAGTATGGTTACCAAGGTTCCCATAAAACCTGCCATTTTATATCCCAGCATGATGGAGGCATTAACAGCCATTACGCCGGGAAGGGACTGGGCGATGGCAGTAATGTCCAAGGTGTCCTTGTCGTCAATCCAGCCATATTCGTCCACATATTTTTTCTTTAGAAGTGGTATAATTACCATGCCACCGCCTACAGTGAAGGCACTTATCAGAAAGGTGGATTTAAACAGCACCCAGAAGAAATGTCGGGTACCAGGAACGATATTTAGTTTATTTACCGCATTATCCAGCTGTTGGTTTTCATTACTCATAGATAACTCCTTGCAAATCAATTCATCATACAATTTTAATATATAATATAAAAAAATGCAAAAAATAAGGCTTGATGATGAAAAAGATAAAATAAAAGAAGCCCCTTGGAGATGAGGGGCTTCCCACGGAGAAGGAATGATAATGGGATCTACATCAAGGTAATTATTTGTAACAAGCAATTGGAGAGGTTTGTCTGTTACATTAACCTTGATTAACCTTCATAGGGGACAAAACACTCCCCTATGACGTATACCAATGTTACTATTAATAAATTAAATGAATATGAAACAAAGATTAAAATAAGATTAAAAACTGCAAAGTATACATTTTAGTGTTACAATATGAAGGGTAAAGTATTCTCTGAAAGGACTAATGATTATGAATATCCTAAAATTTTGTCTGGTAGCAGTGCTGGTTTTTTGGCTTATTTCTGAATTTGCACCGGAAAATGTATCTGCTATAACAAGTATGATGGGGATTGCTGTAGCAGTGGTGGCTATGATTATGTACAACAAAAAGCATAATAGCTCAAAAGAGGATTCTGCTGAATATGATAACAGCAATGATGATAGGGGGAAACAACGCTAATTGGAAGATTTTTCTTCTAAAGAAGAAAAATTTGAACAATGGCGTTATAATTTTTATAGTATTGTGGTCATAAACGTGGTATAGTTAACGAGATATTTGTACTGTGAGTGCATATCGATTAATGAAAGGTTGTGTTAGTGAGGCAATGGAAGAAAAAGGAATGAAAAGGGGATTGAAGAATCGCCATTTACAGCTTATTTCCTTAGGTGGTGTAATTGGCAGCGGATATTTCCTCGGTACCGGCTATATTCTGGAAAAAGCAGGACCGGCTGCAATAGTTTCCTACTTGTTGGGAGGTGCCATTGTACTATGTGTCATGCTTTGTCTGGCAGAATTGGCGGTAGCTGAACCCATAGCGGGCTCTTTTGTAACTTATGCCAGAAAGTATATTAATCCAACATGGGCTTGTGGTGTAGGCTGGACATATTGGGTCACATGGGTTTCCTATGTTCCGTCAGAAATGATTGCTGCCGGCATAATAATGAATAATTTCGTGCCAGCGGTCAGTCAGCTTTGGTGGGCTGTTTTATTTTGCCTGCTAGTTACTTTAGTGAACCTGTTTCAGGTGGATAAATTTGGGGAAAGCGAGTTTTGGCTGGCAATTATAAAAATTATTGCCCTAATGGCTTTCGTCGTGGTGGGTGTCCTGATAATACTTGGTTTAATTGGTGATCAGGGTTATCTGGGAACTACATTGCTGCTGGGCAGTGGTGGTTTTACCCCAAATGGTTATTGGGCAATTATTGTAACCATGACCATTATATTAGTTAATTTTCAGGGAACTGAAATCATCGGTTTGGCAGCTGGTGAATGCGAAAAGCCAGAGGAGAGTATTCCCTTGGCAGTGCGAAATGTTACGTGGCGCATTATTGCCCTTTATATTATCCCAATTTCCGTTTTGATTTCCATTTTGCCGTGGGATAAGGCGAGTCTGGAGGAAAGCGTATTTGCAGTGGCATTGTCTGAATATGGCTTGGATAAGTTTGCAGCCTTCTTTAGCTTTGTTGTGCTGACAGCGGCCTTGTCCTGTACAAATTCTGGTCTTTATGGTACCAGTCGTGCTCTTTATTCCTTGTCAAAGATTGGCATGGCTCCCAAAAAGCTGTCAATTCTGAATAAAAATGGTATGCCACAGAATTCTGTTGTGGTTACCATTGCCACCTGCTGGCTGATTATATTGCTTTATAGCTTTGATACCAGTGACATGGCCTATACATATCTCCTTTCCTTGTCCGGTTTCACCGGAGCTATTGCCTGGATTTCAATTTGCTGGAGCCAATACAATTTCCGTAAGCATTGTGAGGCAAGAAATTCTGTGGAAAGACTTCGCTATAAGACTCCATTCTTCCCATTTATCACACATTTCGGCATTTGGGCTCAGGTTATCTGTATTATTATAGTGGCATCGGAGCCAGAGCTTCGGGAGACAATTTATCTTGGTGCTATAAGCTTGATAATTCCTATGGTAATTTATAAGATTGAACATGGGCGTTGGAAGCGAAAAAAGAAGAAACGTATTGATCAAATGAAAAAAAGCTAAATTTGTCTGAGCCCTTTTCGGTAAACATCTGGGAAGGGCTTTTTCTTATGTTTTTTACATTGAAAAAAATAAGTCACCATGATAAACTTAAAGATAGAATTTATTTTTATCCGGGGGATGAATATAATGTTGTTTAGGGTGAAGACATTAGCTGGCATTGTATGTGTAGCTACGATGTTTACATTTGGTACAGCTTGGGCAGCTGAACCAGGTGGAATA
>DFHJ01000023.1:11507-15505 GCA_002372665.1 Anaerovibrio lipolyticus | reverse complement strand
AGAATTTTATCCATTTCAGACATTATTCTTCTTGGGCAGGCATTCAAATGGATGGCAATAAATCTGGCAATGGTAGCATGATCTGGTGCAGGAGCACCCTCAAGCAGAAACATAAAATTGATGTCTCTTTTGCAGGCACTTTCAATTTTGCGGCTTGAATAGATGTTATTCATGGCTGCATAAAGAACAATTTTCAGCAATTGAGCAGGTGTTGCCTGGTTTTTTCTGATCCTGGAATAGGTTTTATATAGGTCAGAAAGGTCCATTTCCTCCACAAATGTATCTACCAGACGTACTGGGTCATCTGCCGAAATGTGATATTCAAATTCAAATGGTAATTTCAGTTGCTTGATTGTACGATATGACGTATAATCTCCATGTAAAATATTTTTGTGCATATTTATATTTTACACTAAGGGCGCAGTCTTGTGGGGCTGCGTTCTTATTTTTTTGCATAGAAAAGGGGCATCGCAACTATTTTTTTATTAGTGCGACAGCCCCATCTTTACAGCAATATTTATTCCAATATCCTGCCATCACGGGAAATGGTTACCACCTGCCAAGGGAGGAATTTGCCACTGTTTTTCAGGGCCGTTTCTGCGGCTCTTTGGAGGCCACCACAGCATGGCACCTCCATGCGGAGAATAGTTACGCTCTTTATATCATTATTGCTGATGATTTCCGTCAGCTTCTCACTGTAATCTCCCTCATCCAGCTTTGGACAGCCAATCAGTGTTATTTTCCCTTTCATGAAATCCTCATGTACATTGGCATAGGCGTAGGCGGTACAATCCGCTGCAATCAGCAGCTTGGCCCCATCATAAAATGGTGCCCGGGTTGGGAGCAGCTTTATCTGGCATGGCCACTGATTAAGCTGGGACACTGGACGGGCCGAGGTCATTGGCTGATTATCCGTCTGCGGCTCTGTCACCTCTGCCTTTTTAAGCTGCATGGCCCTGGAACCCGGGCAGCCCATACCCATTGGTGGCAGCTCAGGTGAAGAAGCCACCGTTCTGGTACTTGCAGCATCCTTCTTGGCAATTTGGGCCGCCTTTACCGCAGCCTCATCATAGGCAGGAGCTTCCCGCTTCTCAAAAGTAATAGCCCCTGTAGGACAGCCCGGCAGGCAGTCACCAAGCCCGTCACAAAAATGCTCCCGCATCAGCTTGGCTTTACCATCTACAATATCTATGGCTCCCTCATGGCAAGCCTTGGCACACAGTCCACAGCCGTTACATTTTTCCTCATCAATATGAATAATCTGTCTAAGCATATTTATTGCCTCCTATTGTTCACACACCTTAACTTCATGGCATGATTATATAGGAATCATCCTAAATATTATGTTGTAAAAACAACATTTTAGAAGTTTTTCGCAGTTTATCCTATATTAATGGGTAGAATTTGACTAAATTCAGATGAAGTTCAAAGCTCCATCTGAATAAGTTATCATTTTATCCCATTAGCAGTTCCCCAGTCATTTATCTTCTCATAAAGTGGCACAGAAACACCATATTCCTTGCCTAAATTCACCACTCTGGTTACCAGACCGCTGAATTCTGACTGACGGCCCCGCTGAATATCCCGTTGCATGGACATGGTGGAATCTGGCTTTAAATTGTCCATCATCTTCAGCCCCACTTCCACCAAATCCTGCTCAAATTCCACTTCCATGGCCTTGCCAAGAGCCACTACTTCCTTTATAAGACCAGTGAAGGTATCCCGTTCCTCCCCCGGATGCTGGAATTTTTCACAGGTTACATCAAAATAGGACCCTGCTGCGGCCGCCGGGGAAACAAAGGCAAATTTCTGCAGGGCATCACGAATAATATTATCGCTGAAATGGGCTTTGATTTCTGCATCACGCAAAATCTGCTCCAGCTGCCCTGCCTTGTCTATAAGCTTTTTCTCCTGCTTTGGCCGATAGCCAAAAATCACCCGCAAAATTTTATTGGACTGGTATATTACGCCCGGAGCCTCAATTTCGCTCATAACGTAGATACAGCCATCAAGACAGGTATTGTCCGGTAGCTGTTCCTGCATTACACCGCCAGTGCCAAAGACATTCAGAATCGGTACTATCAGCGTATTTTTCCCCGCCTTTTCACGGACAAAGGCTACAGCGTCATCAAGGTTGTAATATTTCACGCAGACAAAGAGCACATCCGGTGTATCCATATACTCAGCTGCCGTAACGGCCCTTATATTGTCCACCGTAACAGTACCGCGATGATTGGTATGCAGCACCAGTCCTTTTTCCTGTATTGCCTTTAAATGCTGCCCACGAGCGATAAGCGTCACATCATTGTTCGCCATAGCCAAATAAGCCGCCAATGTTCCGCCGGTTCCCCCGGCACCAAATATACAAAATTTCATGTGAGGCCCTCCATCTCTCTGCTTTCCTTGATTGTACATATCCCTGGTCAACTTCAATGTTTACCATACTAATATTTTATCCATTTTGCAGTATTTACACAATTTTTGGATAATATATTATCCAAGATTAATGACAATATGAACGTTAGAAAAGCAGTCAGCCACCCCACACAACTATTGATAATTAACTACCTGCCGTCTGGCTGACCTCATTCCATAGCGCAAATCCTAAAATCATAACTCCACCTATCCCCTGGGTAATGGTCAGACTTTCATGAAAAACAAAATATGAGATTAACACCGCCACTAACGGGTCAATATATCCCAAAATGGCCACTTCCTGACCAGTAAGCTTCCCCAGTGCTTCAAAATAAGCATAGTGCATGATAACCGTGTGAACAAGACAGATTACTGCCAAGCTTAACCAACCCACGCCGTTTAAATCCACCAAATGGAAACCATCTACTGAAGCGGTATAAGGAAGCATTACAAGGGCTGCAATACCAAACTGATAAAAGGACCTTTCCATGCTGCCTACGCTCTTAATGTACTTATTCAGAACAATAAAGGTAGCGTAAAAGACTGCCCCCAACAATCCATAGATTATACCAAGGGTATCATCGCTTCCCACGGATGAATCAAAAACATTCACGATAAGGGCCAGCCCCAGGGTCGACATCACAAAGCAAAAAATTTGCCGCTTGGTTAATTTCTCTTTGAAAAGAAAAGGGGAAATAATGGTTACCAAAACCGGGGCAAAATAGTAGCTGATGGTGGCCAGTGCAATAGAGGTATTGCGAAAAGCCTCAAACATAAATACCCAGTTTATTGCTAATGCTATACCGGATAGCAGCATCAATACCCCTTCGCCCTTCATTTTCTTCAAGGAGAGCTTTTTCTTTTGAACCATAAATATAGCACCAATAATAACAACTGCAGAAGCAGAGCGGTAAAGGGAAAGTTCCGCCGAAGTAATAGCCTCAGTATAACGGCTGAAAAAGCCTAATGTTCCAAAGATAGCCATGGAAAAAAGCATTTGCCAGCGGGCAGCTTCGGTGGTCAGCTTGCCCATGGACGGTAAAGCTAAGGATAACATATATATCGACCTCCCTAAACTATATTTAACAGAATGTAAGATTTATTGTAATGAGTATAAATAACCCACTATGAAAAGTCAAGAATTATTTACAATATATTTTACATATAGTAAAATATATTGTATCAAAAGGGGAGCGATTACAAGTGACTATAAATGAAATTATTGCTATAAATATGAGCAGATTACGGAAAGATAAAAATTTGAGTTTTGGGCAATTGGCAGAACGTTCAGGGGTCAGCAAGGTCATGCTGTCCCAGATAGAAAAGGGGGAAGGCAATCCGACCATAAACACTATCTGGAAGGTGGCCAACGGACTGGGGGTCGATTATTCCCAGCTAATTGTACCACCAGAGGTAACGGTACAGGTAATACGTGGCAATGAGCTTCCTCCACAGGAAGATGACGGAGGCGTTTTTCAGGCACTTTGCTATTTTCCAGCCACCCCATCAAGACGTTTTGACGTCTTTGTTGTAAAAATAGCCCCCGGGGGAGAGCATTTTTCCGATGGTCATTCCCCTAAAAC
>DFHJ01000023.1:0-11334 GCA_002372665.1 Anaerovibrio lipolyticus | reverse complement strand
GCCCCACAAATTTAAAAACTCTACCCAGGAACCAATAGAATTTCTGGATATAATATATTATCAATAACATATGTTATCCCAAGAAGCATAGAATGGCACTACGTTTGAATTCCCATACATCTCTAAAACACGTAAGGCTGGAGTCTGATGATACACCACAGCATCGGCTATTTGTCTAAATAATTCTTCCTTTTCCATAGCTGTCTACCTCCTGCTCACAATTCATCATATTACATCTATAACATACCTATTTAATGTGTTTATGGTATGTCAATAGAATTTTTTATTAATTTTTGGTATAGCAAAAAAACACTGGAAAATGATTTACTCACTTTCCAGTGTTTTTGATTGAATTTATTGCCTTTTTTCTTTTTTCTTTTTGTCAATGAGCTCAATGGCCAGCTCGGCGTTATGCATGGCCAATCGGCGAAGCTCAGCGAAAAGCTGCTCGTTTTTCTTGCTGAAGCCCGCTTTATCATTCCACTTGGCACGGACCTTGCTCACCAGCTCGTCATACTTGACATTTTCCAGGTCCCCCACAGGACTTTCCCCTACAGACTCCAGGAATCTGTCAATTTTAGGATCATAGGAAACACCAATCATCGGCACTCCCATAACCGCTGCAAAAATCAGTGCGTGAAGGCGAACGCCAATGAGCAGATCCATATTCCCAACTATGGACAGCAGTTCCTTGGTAGTGTATTCCTTATGAAGCACCACCGCATTGCAGCTTGTCATGGATGCCACCATTTCAGCACAATGTACATCCTCAGGATATTGCATTGGTAAAAATACAATGCGGGCATCAAATTCCTGGGCTATCTGGTCTGCAGCCCTGGCAATTACTGCCTTGTAATGGGTCCAATCCTGCCACTCGCGAACGGAAATGCCCACCAATGGCTTGGCACCATAGGCATTGTTTTCCTTCAAAATAGTTCTGCCGATATTTCTGTCCACAGGATGAATGGCGTGAACCGGGTCAGAGGTACACTCAATGGCAGGATGGCGAATCTTCATCTGTGCCAATTCCCCTAATGAGCCCCTGTCGCGAACTGTAATCTGCTTAATGCCATTACCAACTATGCGCATAATCCAGCGGGCCATGCGCCCCTGAATTGGGCCTATCCCCTGAGCGTATAGCATTACAGGGGTATGCAAAAGCTCCGCCAAAACAATTATCATAAGATAATAATAAAGGCTGCGACGACTGGTCACGTTCTGCAGCAGGCTGCCACCACCACTTATAAGCAGGTCTGCCTTGTACAGGGCACCTATAATACTTCCTATATCCAACCAACCAATGGAATTTACCTGATGGCGTTCCCTGGTGTCAGCAGGATCAGCGGAAATAACTGTAATATTTAAATTGGGATCCAAATCCGACAATACTTCTACCATAGCTGCCAGCATTGCTTCATCGCCGGCATTTCTGGAACCGTAATACCCGGAAATTACAACATTACTCATGTCTGTTGTCATTCCTTATCTTTGCTTATTTTTAAAGACTCAGCTTTGGGGCAACAAACTTGCTCCAGAGCTGAATGAGAATCATACAGATAGCACCCACGCCGGCACCCAGTACAATGCCACCAATGCCACGGGCAAAGGACATAAATACAGGAGAGCGCATGTGAGCGAAGGTCTCAACCATGGAACCCTGACCGATGGTAGCCACCAGCACCAGAGCAAAGAGAACCATAGTCGGCCACTTACGGAACCAGCCCATTACAGCCAGCATAAATGCCGGATGACCAATGAGAAGTTCCTTGGAACGAGGACGGGCATACATGGCCTGCTCCAAAAATGCCCTGAATTTAAGCTCAGTGGCAGAAACAGGCATACCCATGGTATGACCGGAACGAGCCACAAAAACCACGCCAGCAACCAAAACCAAAAAGAGAATCAACAGAGACTTGACCTTCACAGGCATATCCAGCATCTTGCGGAACTGATCCATAAAGCCCTCGGTATCATCCATTTTGCCATCGAACACATCGAATCGCTGCAGGAAAGCAATGGCCACCAAAATAATTGGCAACACAAAGGTAAGCTTAATGCCACGGAAGATATTAACCTCCAGCAGGTATTCCGTATCAGCAAGAGAACCGGAAAGATAGGAGGCACCCACATAGGACATGATGCCACAGGTAAAGAGGGTTATCACTCCAGTAGCAATCATTTTTGGCAATGATGCCTTTTCATCGGCACTCTTTGCCCGGAAGCGGTCCAGCTGCCAGATTACCGCAATAACAGGGAACACGTTGGCACTTAAGAGAGCAGCCACCACGCGAATTTTATTGCCGTGGCCCATGATAACAGGACCCGCCGCAGCAATAATGCCAATTATCAGCAATCCATAGATGTACTTTTTCTTAAGCCCCGGAATTACAAGACACAGATACAATACACTGGCTGCAGCCACCCCTGTCATTACAAGAGCACGAAGCCATGCTGCCGGATAGAAGTGCTCAAATATGCCTGCCTTGCCGATGGTATAGCCCTGGGCCTCCAGCTTATCCCTTACAGCAGAAAAATATGTCATATTGGTTTCCAGCAGGGTCATGCCAGGAGCCGGCTTGTCAAATATCTTCAGAAGATTGTAGCGGATGTTGCGTTCAGCATCTGTATTTGCCCAGCGCTCCACACACTCGCCAATCTTCATCTTCTTCTGCTCATCCTTAGGAATGGAATAAAGGCGTGCGGAATGATAATCGTTGGCTTTGGCAATATCCAGCATACCATCCTGATGGAAGAACTGAAGCTGGGTTACACCCTCAATCATACCAAGAGTAAGATTACGCTCTGCCATTTTTTTTGCAGTATATTCGGAGCAATCCGGAGCTCCCAAGGTCTGGGAACCGGAAAATACAATACCGGAAACCTTGTAGTTGTCGATGCGCCTGAAGAAGGCATCCACATCAGCTTCGGTACACTTATTGTAGTTGGTAGGACGGGCCAAAACATAGAAGCCGCCTTTATTTACAGCCTCCATCTCATCAGTAGGCATCCCCAAATCCATCTTCTCAAATGACTCAAACTGGGCCTTTACTGCCAGCACAGTGGAACCACCTACATTAAGAGCAGTAACCCTGTCCTTGCCCAGGCGGCGCACCAAATCCTCATGGACCTCCTTGAAGGTCTGGTCATGGTGACCTGTAACATAAATCTCAGTGCCCTTAATGGTGCCGTCCTCCACCAGCTTACGCCAGTCAGGGTCTGTCATGGCACCGGTATAATAGTTGGTGAGAACATCACTGCCATTAACAGCAGTGGTCTTGCCATTTACATTCAGCTTCTTGAAGGTGGTTTCATAAACCGCCAGAGAAGTGATGCCAGCGTCCTTGGCCTGCTTCATGACCTCTTCCACAGGCACGCCTTCGCATTCTGCCAAAGCCACCAGATCCTCATAATCCACGATAAGCTCTATGGAATTATTGCGAACCTCCACCTGATGACGCTGAATATTAATAAACAGTGAAGCAAAAAGGCCGATAGCTATCAGCACTATTAATAATTTATTATACTCAAACTGCTTCATCGCAATTTAACTCCTTACTGACCAGTTGTCCGACGGCTGGCCTTAATTATAACCCGACCATCCTGCATCTCCACATCATCCACCTCGGCCCGTACAGGCATCTTATGCAAATCAAAGAGAAGAATATCCCCAAAGAAATTGCCCACCACGGCCTTTCCAAATACGGCATTTTTGATGTCCAAATGGGTCATGTGAAAATAAACACCACCATTTTCCTCAAATACAGTCCCTTCCAGGGTCAGGTCTGCCGTGCGCCCCAGCAGCTTAACGGTACCGGTGGCAGACAGCTTTTCCTTGTTCATGGTGGCAGTAATATTATCAACCTTTTCCAGCTTGTCCTGCAAAAGCATCTGAAGGGACTCCTGGGAAATAATTCCGGTCATTTCCAGCTTGTCTGCGGACCTTACTGCAGAGCCATCCCTGGCATCCAGCTTGGTAAGGTCACCGTTGACATTTTCCCCGTCAAGGGTCAGCTTATCAACACGGACCTGTCCCACCATGGCATTATCAGCATCAATATGAATACTGTCCATGTGGCCTGCCAAAAGCATAAACCCCGCCATGCTGGAAACCTTCACATTTACATTATCCGCCTTGGTGGCATCCTTAATACTGTGGGCAATGGAACCCTGCACCACAAAGGGCAGAATCAGCTGGCAAAAAACCAGCAGCACCACGATTATGGCTATACCAAATTTTAATGCCTTATTCACAGTTATCTCCTAAAAATCCAATACTCAGTAATCGGCTGAGGAGGTACCGGGAGATG
The DNA here is from genome assembly GCA_002372665.1 of Anaerovibrio lipolyticus. GTDB lineage: Bacteria > Bacillota > Negativicutes > Selenomonadales > Selenomonadaceae > Anaerovibrio > Anaerovibrio lipolyticus_C. Next base: position 7,027 of record DFHJ01000023.1, on the reverse strand, counting down.
CAGTTGGGGACGTATTTTGCGTTGGTACTTAGTGAATCCAAGCTTTTAGCGTAGGATGAACTTAGTACCGCTACGCAAACTAGTGAGCGAGAGCGTTCCCCAATGCATCTCCTGGCACACCATCATGCGCATTTATATCTGATGGTTGGCCTTGGCACGAAGGAAGGCCTCAATGAACATATCGATTTCACCGTCCATGACTGCACCAGTGTTACCAGTTTCAGCATTGGTACGATGATCCTTGACCATGTTGTATGGATGGAATACATAGGAACGAATCTGGCTGCCCCACTCAATCTTCTGCTGATCCCCCTCAAGAGCAGCGATTTCCTTTTCCTTCTTTTCCTCCTCCAGCTCAAAGAGCTTGGCCCGAAGCATCTTCAGACACTGCTCGCGATTCTGGAGCTGGGAGCGCTCATTTTGGCACTGAACCACTATCCCTGTAGGCTCATGGGTCATACGAACAGCAGAGGAGGTCTTATTGATGTGCTGACCACCGGCACCAGAGGCGCGGTAGGTATCAACACGAACTTCATCCATATTAATTTTAACCTCCTCTGTATCATCCAGCTCCGGCATAATATCACATGCACAGAAGGAGGTATGACGGCGGGCTGCAGAATCAAATGGAGAAATACGCACCAGACGATGCACACCCTTTTCGGACTTCAAAAAGCCATAAGCGTTGTGTCCCTTGATAAAGAGGGTAACAGATTTAACACCGGCCTCATCACCTGGAAGGAAGTCGGCAGTTTCCACGGTAAAGCCATGACGCTCAGCATAACGGCCATACATTCTCAGGAGCATGCTGGTCCAGTCCTGAGCCTCAGTGCCGCCGGCACCTGCATGAAGGGTGAGAATTGCATTGTTGGCATCGTACTTACCTGAAAGCATAACCTCCAGCTGAAGCTCCTCCAATGCCTTGTCAATCTCAGCCATATCGGCCTTGATATCCTCCTCCACGCTTTCATCCTTGTCATCCATGCCGATTTCCCACATTACCTGTACGTCATCGTACTTAGCTACAAGGGCCTTATATTTATCAACACTAATCTTAACATCATTAAGCTCCTGGTTGATTTTCTGGGCACTTTCAGGATCATCCCAAAAAGTAGGCTCACCCATTTTATATTCCAATTCTGCAATTTTTTCTTCTTTATGAGCCACATCCAGAGCCTTTTCCATCTCGTTCAGTCGCTCCTGGAGTGCCGCAATACTTGGCTTCAAATCCTCCAGCATGTTCTCACATCCTATTTAAATTCATATTAATTAATGGACCTCATCCCCCTCCTGCGGAGGGACCTTCCCAAAAGGGGGGGAAGGCTTGTAGGTAGTTAAGCTACATAAATTGCCTTCCCCTCTGGGGAAGGTGTCAACGAAGTTGACGGATGAGGTTATTTATCACGACCGCAGCAATTTTTGTATTTTTTGCCGCTGCCACATGGGCACGGGTCGTTACGGCCAATCTTTTCGCCCTTTACAACAGGCTGCTTTTTGGCAGGCTCCTGGTCACCTTCCGCTGAGGCATGGGAGCTCTTGGCCTGGGCCAGACGCTGCTTTGCCTGCTCCTCCATGGCACGCTGCTGCTCTGGAGTTATGATGTTTACGCGATACATCATGGTGGCAATATCAGTCTGAATAGCATCAATCATGGACTGGAACATATCATGGCCCTTGATTTTGTACTCAACCAATGGGTTGCGCTGACCATAGGACAGGAGGCCAATGCCCTCACGGAGCATATCCATATCATCCAGATGCTCCATCCAATGATTATCAATAACACGGAGCATAACAATGCGCTCCAGCTCACGCATATTAGTTTCGCCAAACATCTTCTCACGAAGCTCATAGGCCTCAGTAGCCAAGTTCATCAGAGTCTCCTGAACCTCATCGCGGCTCATTTCCTCCAATTCCTCCAGCTTAAGTCTGCCGGCCGGGGCATAAATCTGCTCTGCATCCTTAATGAGGTCCCCAAGGGTCCACTGCTCAGGATACAGCTTGGCATTGGCATACTGGTCCATTTCGGACTCGATAATCTGGCCAATCATGTGCATGATGTGCTCCTTCAGGTCCTCACCCTTCAGCACCTGCTTACGCTCCTTGTAGATAACCTCGCGCTGCTGGTTCATAACATCATCATATTCAAGGACATGCTTACGCATATCAAAGTTACGTCCTTCAACCTTCTTCTGAGCATTCTCGATAGATTTGGTAATCATCTTGTGTTCAATAGGGTCATCCTCACCCATGCCAAGACGGTCCATAATAGAGGAAATATTCTTGGCTCCGAAAAGACGGAGGAGGTCATCCTCCAAGGACAGATAGAATCTGGAATTACCAGGGTCACCCTGACGGCCGGCACGACCGCGGAGCTGATTATCAATACGACGGGACTCGTGGCGCTCAGTTCCTACGATAAAGAGACCACCAAGCTCCGGTACACCTTCACCCAACTTAATATCAGTACCACGACCAGCCATGTTGGTGGCAATGGTAACAGCATTCTTCTGACCAGCGTCAGCGATAATTTCTGCTTCCTTCTCATGGAACTTTGCATTAAGCACATTGTGGGAAATTCCACGCTTTCTCAATATAGCACTGATTTCCTCGGACTGGGCAATGGAAGTGGTTCCAATGAGAATTGGCTGACCAGTGGAATGAATCTTCTCCACATCATTGGCCACAGCCTTCAGCTTGGCACGGCGGGTCTTGTAAATAACATCCGGGAAGTCCACACGCTTAACTGGCATATTGGTTGGAACCACCACTACAGGAAGGTTATAAATCTTAATAAACTCGTCTTCCTCAGTCTTGGCAGTACCGGTCATACCGCCCAGCTTCTTGTACATACGGAAATAGTTCTGGAAGGTAATGGAAGCCAAAGTCTGGGACTGACGGCGAACCTCCAGGCCTTCCTTTGCCTCAATAGCCTGATGCAGACCATCTGAATAACGGCGACCTTCCATAAGACGACCTGTAAATTCATCAACGATAACGATTTCGCCATCCTTAACAACATAATCACGGTCACGCTTCATAAGAGCCTTGGCACGAAGAGCAGCGGTAAAGCAGTGGGACATCTCAATGTTCTCGGAATCATACATATTGTTTACGCCCAGGAACTTCTCCACCTTGGAAACTGCACCCTCAGATGGAGAAACGGTCTTCTGCTTTTCATCCACGGTGTAGTCCTCACCGGCCTTCAGGATTTCAACAGCCTTGGCCATACGGGTATACATATCAGTAGACTTGGTACCGGCACCGGAAATAATCAGCGGGGTTCTGGCCTCATCGATAAGGATACTATCCACCTCATCCACGATGGCAAAGTTCAGCTCACGCTGTACCATCTGATTAATATCCACCACCATGTTATCACGAAGGTAATCAAAACCATACTCATTGTTGGTACCAAAGGTAATATCACAGCTATATGCAAATTTACGCTCAGGGAAATCCATATCATGCTTGATAAGACCTACACTAAGGCCCAGGAAGTTATAAAGACGTCCCATCCACTCACTATCGCGCTTTGCCAGATAGTCGTTGACGGTAACCATGTGAACACCCTTGCCGGTAAGTGCATTAAGGTATACTGGCAAAGTTGCCACCAGTGTCTTACCTTCACCGGTACGCATCTCTGCAATCTTGCCCTCATGGAGGCAGATACCACCAATCATCTGAACATCAAAATGTCTCATGCCCAGCACTCGGCGAGAAGCCTCACGAACTACGGCAAAGGCCTCAGGAAGAATATCATCCAGAGTCTCGCCATTGGCAAGACGCTCTTTAAATTTCTCTGTATTTTTGACAAGGGAGGAGTCGCTAAGCTCGGTCAATTCTTCTTCATAAGAATTAATCTGGTCCACGATTGCTCTCATTCGTTTTATTTCTTTTTCATTATTGTCGCCTAAAAATCTTTTAAAGATGCCTAACAACAAAACTCACTCCTAACAAATTGGATATGTGCGCATAAAAACACCTTTTAACAGTTTATCAAACTATCCTATATAAGTCAAAAGAAAGGAATATATTTTAATAAGTAAGAAAACACATAGCAGTAGTGCACTAAGCTCAGTCTGCGCCTTTTAAGGCTTGTTTTGCTAAGTGTACCTTGCATACGTAGAACTTGCCGTTCATCTGCATTCCTGTGAATTTGATTCGCGGAGTTCCACAGTAAAAAGGCCGCTGCCCGCACGACCTACGAGCAACGGCCCCTTCTATGATTTACCGATCCTACAACCGGCAAAAATCTTTGTTAAGCTCTTGTCCGCTATTTTTTATCTGTTATCGGACTCGATCAAGCCATACTTACCATCGGAGCGACGATAAACTACATTGACTTCCTCAGTATCAGCGTCCCGGAATACAAAGAAGTCATGATTCAAAAGATTCATTTGCATAATTGCTTCCTGTACGTCCATAGGCTTCACGATAAACTTCTTGCGCCTAACGATTGGATAATCGTCTTCCTCATCCTCTACACGGGCCTGAGCAGCATTTGCAGCGAATGCTTCGTCCAACAATGTGCCATCACGGAAACGGCGCTGCATCTTGGTCTTATGCTTATGTATCTGACGTTCCAGCTTTTCGATGACCAAGTCAATGGAGGCATACATGTCATGGGAGGCTTCCTCGCCCCGGAGGAGTACGCCCTGGACAGGTACAGTAACCTCAACGAGATGACGATCTTTTAAGACGCTGAGCAATACAGAAATTTCGCCAACCGAATCGAAGTATCTGGTAATCTTGCCGATTCTCTTTTCCACATAATCTCTCAGGGCTGGGGTAATCTCTACATTTTTACCTCTGATAGTGAATGTTGTCATACTAACATCCCCTTTCCATTTTCTATGGTTATATTATTCGCCATTACAAGGAAAAACCCTTTTATTTAATTTCAAAATTCAATTAACTATATTTTTTTGCACTTTAAAAGGTGTCCCGGAACCACCTCCAGAACACCTTGTGATTTGCAGTATACAAGAATTAGGCCTGCTTAACGACATTAGCCGCCTGAGGACCACGAGCACCTTCAACGATCTCGAATTCCACAGCCTGACCCTCATTGAGAGTCTTGAAGCCTTCATCTACAATTGCAGAGAAATGTACGAAGATATCGTCGCCACCCTCGCGCTCGATAAAACCGTAACCCTTTTCAGCACTAAACCACTTAACCTTACCTGTCATTTTTTGAAACCTCCTAGAAATCCCCGGTTAAAAACCGTTAAAACTTACCTTTTCAATATATCATCTATAGTTGGTAGGTGCAACTATTTAAGCAAGAAGAATTTAACCTTCGAATGGCTTTTTTACCAAAAAAAATTAATGGCTAATCAATATTATATAATTAATATAAGTTTAGCCATTAATTTTAAGTTTTTTATATGGTTTTGCAAAAATTTTTGCAAAATTCTCACAAAATCTTTGAGAAGAATAATCTGGTTCTTTCTTCCTTTGGATTGTCAAAGACTTCCTTTGGAGGTCCCTGTTCAATAATCTGGCCATCATCCACAAAGAGGAGCCTGTCCCCCACCTCCCGGGCAAAGCCCATCTCATGAGTAACAATAGCCATGGTCATGCCCTTATCGGCCAAAGACTTCATAACCTCCAGTACCTCTTTTACCATCTCAGGATCAAGGGCTGAGGTCGGTTCATCAAACAGCATTACCTTAGGCTTCATGGCCAAGGCTCTGGCAATGGCCACACGCTGCTGCTGACCGCCGGAAAGCTGTGGTGGATAAGCCCCGGCCTTATCGGCAAGACCGACCTGCTTTAGCAGCTCCATGGCAGTCTTTTCTGCCTCCTCCTTGGAAATTTTACGAACCTTCATCGGGGCAAGGGTAATGTTCTGCAAAACCGTCATGTGAGGAAACAGATTAAAGCGCTGGAAAACCATGCCGATTTCCTCACGGGCCTTGTTAATATTTGCCTCACCATTCAGCTCGATACCGTCCACAACCACCCTGCCGGAGGTTGGCTCCTCCAACATATTCATGCAACGAAGCAGGGTACTTTTACCGGAGCCTGATGGGCCGATAATAACCACAACTTCCTTTGGATTAATATGCAAATTTATTCCTTTTAATACTTCGTGATCATCAAAGGATTTCCGCAAATCTTTAATATCTATCATGATGTCTTCAACCTCTTCTCCATATATGCCACCAGACGGGAAATTGCCAGAGTCATTACCAAATAAATAACGGCTACGCTAAGCCAGATCTCCAGGGAACCGTAAGTTCTGGCAATAATGAGCTGACCGCGACGGGTGAGCTCCTCAAAGCCGATAACGGAAACCAGAGATGAATCCTTCAGCAAGGCAATAAATTCATTGCCAAGAGGTGGAACAATATTCTTGAAGGCCTGAGGCACAATGATATAGCGCATGGTTTGAACCCAGGTCATACCCAAGGAACGCCCGGCTTCCATCTGCCCCTTGTCAATGGCCTGAATACCGGCACGGAAGATTTCTGCCACATAAGCGCCGGAGTTAATACCACAGGCAGTTATGGCTGCCACAAAGGGGTCCACACGCTGATCCAGCATTAAAGGCAAGGCAAAATAAATCAGGAAAATTTGCACCAAAAGAGGTGTGCCCCGCAAAAAGTCAATATACACTGCTGCCAGCATACGGAGAGGAGTCACATGGGAAATGCGGGCAATACCCACAAACATACCGATAATCATACCCAGTCCCACTGACAGGGCTGTAATCTTAATAGTAATACCTGCACCCAGCAAAAGCAGCGGGAAGGATTGTATTACCAAGTCAAAATTAAAACTCATGTTAATTCACCCGACCAATCTAAAAATGTATTTTTGCAAAATCATAAAATAATTATACATTGTTTGTGAATATTTTTCCACACTTGATCAAAAAAATATTTTCACTTAACCATATCAAAGAAAAAGGCTGTCGCATATGATGTGCACGCCATACGCAACAGCCTCTGTAATTTATTTAGTTATAACGCCATTGTTCAAATTTTTCTTCCGGAGAAGAAAAATCTTCCAATTAGCG
>DFHJ01000074.1:4478-17639 GCA_002372665.1 Anaerovibrio lipolyticus | reverse complement strand
CCCTCCGGGAAATTCTGGATAGCAATCCCCACAGACAAGGCTATGGCCGCCCCCAAGGTAATATCAGCCGCCCCATTGTACCAGCTTGCATATAAAACGCCTACTGCCATGCCCTCAGGAATGTTATGAAGAACCACTGCCAGCACCATCATTGTAGATTTGGCAGCCTTGCATTTCATGCCCTCACTTTCGTCGCTGTTTAAATGCTGATGGGGAATCAGATAGTCCAACAGCAACAGAAACAGTATTCCCGCCCAAAAGCCCGTTACAGCAGGAATACAGCTTAGCACATCTCCCCAGCTGTCAACGGCCTGCTCCATAGAAGGTATTAAGAGGCTCCACACTGATGCTGCCACCATTATACCCGCCGCAAATCCCAGCAGGCCACGCTGCACCAATGGATTTAGCTGTTCCTTCATAAAAAAGACGCAGGCCGCCCCCAGGCTTGTGCCCAAAAACGGTATCAGGAGTCCCTGTATTATTTCAACTGACATTTTTTCACCTCTTTCAAGAAAAGCAGAGCCAATAATCATGACTCTGCTTTTTTTGCATCATATAACATTTTAAATAGTTACACTTTAAAAATTAAAAGGTTTCCACAAGATTAAAGCCCTTGCCCAAAAGGAAGGTGGCAGTTTCCGGCTCATGGGTCTTAAATACGGCCACTGGCTTTCCTGTGGAGCGGTCAAAGGAAATGTAGAGGTAACAGATATCAATATTTGCCCCATCCACGGCGGACAAAATCTTATCAAGATACCCCGGCACATCCTCCATGGTTACTGCAATAACCTTGTCCAGGCGACACTGGTAGCCTGCCTCCTTCAAGGCATTGATGGCCTCATCAGGTCTGTCCACTATAAGGCGTATGATACCAAATTCGGCACTGTCATTAGCCAGCATGGTATAAATGTTTATATGTGACTTGGCGAGAACAGAGGTAATTTTCACCAATCCCCCCTGTTTGTTTTCCGTGAAAAGAGAAATCTGTTGTAGCATACTTAAACCTCCTACTGAACGAGTCTCATTTAACAAACTCTATCCATAACTATAGCAAATATGTGTAAAGTTGTAAACCTAAAACCGCCATATTAGTCATCTGTCTCCACAGGTGTTCTGCCCTGACGCAGCTTATCCAGCTCGATACCAGGCAGGGTAAAGCCTCTGCCCAGCACCTCATTGGCGGAAACAATCAGCATAAAGGCCGCTCTGTCCACAGTATTTACAATGGCTTTAATTTTGGCAATCTGAGTAGTTTTCACCACCACAAAGACAATATCCCGCTCAGCCTGACTATAGGCACCCTGACCATGGATAAAGGTAACACCCCTGCCGACCTCATAAATAATACCATCGGCGATTTCCCTGGATTTGTTGGAAACAATAAGAATGGCCTTTCTATGATTAATACCGGCAATAACCTTATCTGTTATATTGGCTGCCACAAACATACCTATAAGAGTGAACATGGCCTGAGTGACTCCAAATAGAGTCCCTGCCACTATCATCAGCATACAGTTAAAGGAAAAAATTACCACACCCATATCGAAGGAATAGTATTTTTTCACAATGGCACCGATAATATCAAAGCCACCGGTACTGGCATTATTTCTAAAGACAATACCATATCCGATACCGCATAACACACCGCCAAAAATAGCAGACAGCATATGATCAGGCACCAGATGGAAGTCATTCATAAATTTTGTAAGGTCCAGACAGAAGGAAAACACCATGGTTCCCACAAAAACATCCATAAGATAGCGTTTCCCCAAGAAAAAATAGGCGGCTATCAAAAGTGGGATATTATATAGAAGGGACTGTATACCCAGAGGAAAACCAAAGGAGAACAGCATAATCATGGAAATACCCGTAACGCCTCCTGTCAAAAGGTGCGCCGGCACATAACAGGCATTGATGCCCACACTGGCGATAAAACAGCCCAGAACAATCAAAGCGTACTTTAAAATATTTCTCTTTACATGATACTTTCTCATAAAGTTTTTCATGCGTAAAAAATCCTCCCAAGGAATCCCATATTCAAATTTAGAAATTATAGCTGCAGCTCAGCACATAGGTGCGGCCCTCCATTGGATAGCCATAGATTTCGCTGTAGTCTTTATCAAATAGATTATACACCGTAAAGTTGGCGCTTGTCTGCTTATCAAATTCTTTTGTTAAAGAAATATTGTGTACGGCGTAGCCCCCCAGCTCCACAACACTTGTTGGTTTCGTTGGATCCACTGACGGATAACCGGCAACAGCCTTCTGGCTGCCCACATAGTTCATATCATACTGGAAGGTCCAGCTGTCCCTATGGAATTTATAGCCCAGGGAAAGCATGTGGCGAGGACGATAATCCAGCTCGTCAGATAAAGCTACCTTATCATAGTTCTTGGTCCCATCCTTTGAAGTATGCTGGTTGGTGTAGTTGAGATAAACAGAGGAATAATCATCAAATTTGTAGTTATTCTCCCACTCAAAGCCCCAAATCTTCACTCCACTCAGCATATATACATTGAATGGTCTGGTGTGGAGGAACTGAATGAAGGAGCTGAAATTCTGATAGAACAGGGATATCTTGCTATCATACTTATCACTAAAGCTATGGGACACCGACAAATCATAACCCCAACCCTTTTCTGGTGCAAGCTCACCGTTCTTGTTAAAACCGGACATATCGGTATAATACCAGTAGAATTCTGCCATGGACGGGCTGCGCCAAATGCGATTAATGGAAAAGCTGGTGGTAGTCTTTTCATCATTTTTCACAGTGGCAGTCAGCTTTGGAGAAAACCCACTATCACTGTAGGATTTTACATCTGTAGCTCTGGCATCATCCCGATCAGCCCGCATGGTATCATAGCGAAGACCATATTCCAGGGTCCAGCGCTTGTCCATGGTCCAGGTGTCTCCCACATAGAGGCCCCAAACATCAGCCTTTTGGGAAGGATAAAGGTCTTTGCCCGTACCCTTATTACCATTATACCAACCATAACCATAACGGAGGCGGGTATACTCGCCACCAAAGGACAGCTCGTGCTTATCATCCAGCACCTGGGTACCACGGTAAATATAACCAGATGATTTATCGCTGGAATTATGACGATCATAAACAGTGGCGCCATTAATCACCTTCAGCTCATGCAGGTCTTCGTTATTTTTCCAGTAGGTAAGTAGGTCACTGCCGCTATCCCGCTTGGACTCATAGGAAATATCAAAGCGATTGCCAGTGGCCACGGTACGGCTACCATCCCCTGGTAGTGGTCCCTGGTCATTACCATAGGCATCCCCAAAGAGAGTAGTCGGATAATATGAATTATACCCAGCCTTTCCCGGAATATTCTGTACCACACGCCCAATATGGGTCCGGTTATGGAGGAAATTCACCTTAATACTGTCCGTCTTGCTGAGGTGATAGGCTAAATTCAATCCGAACAGCTTATTGCCATAGTCTGCATTTCTCAGGTAGCCATCATTGGACTCAAACAGATAATTTATCCCATAATCCAGCTGACCAGCCGAGCCCTTGTAGTAAATCGAGGTCTGACGCAGACGATTGCTGCCCACGGAAAACTTAATCTGTCCCCCATTGGTGTGCTTGGTAATAATATTAATAACACCACCATCGGTCTGGCCATACTTGAAGGACTTGGCTCCCTTAATAATCTCGATTTTTTCTATCATATCCATTGGCATGGCATCCCAGCTGAAATAGCTGCCACCCATTACACCGGAATTTTTCTGGGGCACACCATCCACCAGCACAAGGAAACGACGGCTGTCATGGCCACGGAGCTTTACACTCTGGTCCTCAGCACCACCCACTGGCCGCTCCTGAATCTGAATACCCGCTGTGCCACGCAGAAGCTCAGGCACGGACTTAACCTCACCCTTGTAGTCCTTTAAATCTATAACGGTATCCACATGATTATCAGTCACCCCATCACCGTATACCACCACTTCTTCATCGCCGTAATTAGCTATATCAGCGGCAAAAGCACTGCCAGTAACCAAACTAAGGCACAACAACCCACTTAAAATTTTCCACTTGCTCATTTCCTTGCTCCTTTAAACTGTATTTTTATACAATTATATCCTATTTAAATAGTTCATTATGGGAAAAGGCCATCTTCAAACGTTTTACTATAAACGGAATCAATAAAAGCTGCAACAAAATACCAGGTGCTCCTGCTGCAATGCCGCCCCACACATAGGCTATTGGCTCTGCCTTAATCTGTAGCATCTCCCCAAATAACAATAACACCAATACAATCGCGGTACGACCGCAGATGATAGCCCCCAGCATGGCCAGCCATGGATTCAGCTTACGGCTCAATAGTCCGGAAACCAGACCGTAAGCTCCCAGCTCTGCCACCATCATTGGAAGCATAGGCAGCAACGGGGGCATCCCTGTCAAAAAGCTGCTGATAATTGGTGTAACCACACCCACAATAAGTCCATATATCGGGCCTAAAATCAGTCCACCCATAAACACGGGAATGTGCATGGGAGATAAGATTCTGGCCACAGGACCAAAAGCATGAAAGGCTATGGGCAAAAGCACACCCAAGGCCACAAAAAATCCCGCGAATACCGTTTTTTTTGTACTCATAGTAACTCCTTCTTCTATACTTCCCGGCATTTAAAACCTATCAAAAAGATATTGTTTTATTTTTATCCCCTGAATACCCTATTATTTTGCCATTAGATGACCCTATATAGCAAGTAATATTTGACTAATTTACTAATATTCATAAGAAAAAATCCACCACCTAATTAAGTAGGTAGTGGATTTTTCACCTTACGGCAGTCTTATGCCATGATATCAATGTTCTGACCGACACCGGTCATAGCTGCCACTTCAGCAGCACCCATTGCATCCAGCATGCCATTCATCATTTCAGTCTGGGTATCCATGGCCATTTTCATTACAGCTGTGCCAATATTCATTGCATCCTCTTGCTGATGCATGTCTACTGACAAAGCAGCAATGCTCATTATATCCATAGAATTCACTCCCCTTTCTTGTATATACGCCAATTCACTGCAGCAGCCACTGAGGTAAGTACAGTACAAATTATGAGCATGATGTCAGCTCCACCTCGCACCATTGCTTCGGCAACATTCAATACTGTAAGGACACCAAACAAAATAGCAGCCTTTCTGTGAAACCTTGGCGTCTTGCCTTCATCTCTGTAGGCTTTGAAAATCAGGAAAAAGACCGCCATCGATGCCACAAGAATAGCAATTGATAAATATATTGGATCCATTAACGGGAACCTCCAAGCAATCCCAAGAATAACATCGGTATTATATCATATACTGTATCGTCATTTCCAGTTAAAAAATTCACACCAATATTATCATTTAAGTTTTTTCATCAATTCCTTGGCCTGCTGATTTTCAGGAGACAGCATAAGCACCTTGTCAATATCCGCCTTGGCCTCAGCCTTCATCCCCATGGTATTGTAGACAATCCCACGATAAAGGTAGGCCATTACATAATTATCAGTCATATCAATAACTTTTGTAAAATCAGCCACCGCGGCTTCGTTTTGCCCTAGATATGCCTCAGCCACAGCCTTGTTCATAACAAACTGGTATGTATTTCCGCCATCCAGCTCAATGGCCTTGTTGAAAAGCTCCAAAGCCTTATCCGGCTGCTGCATTTCCAAATAAAGACACCCCTTGTCATAATGTGCCAAAGGATTATTTGGATTAAGCTCAATTATTTTTTCAAAATCCGGCAGGGCCTTGTCATATTCCCCCATATCCCTGTGAAGCATGGCCCGTGACTGGTACCCCACCTCATAATCCGGAGCCAGCTCAATACATTTGTCAAAATCACGTAGTGCCTCATCAGAGCTGCCTACCTTGCGGCTGGCCAAGCCTCTGGCATTGTAAGCCAGGGCATTATCCGGCTGTAGCTCAACAGCCTTGTTGAAATCTGCCATGGCCTCCTCATACATCTTTGACTCCATGGACAAATAGCCTCTATTTATATAGGCACTGGCATTTTTCGGATCTGCTTTAATGGCACTGTCAAAATCGCTTCGGGCCGCGGTGAATTTCCCCTGCTCCACAAACAGCATACCACGGTTCAAATAGGCCGTCACGCAATTGGGGTCCAGCTCCAAAGCCTTGTTGTAATCAAGGTTGGCCGCAGAGGCATCCGGTATTTTGGAGTAGATAATAGCACGATTTACATAGGTTGCTGCAGAAGGTGACTTCTCCACGGCCAGACTCATTGCTTTAACCGCTTCATTTTCCCGCCCCGTATCGAAATACAGCTTTCCCAATACGGTAATTACGTCCACATAATCAGGATACAGTTCCAAAGCGTGATTGAAGTTTTCCTCAGCTCCTGCAAAATCATTTTCCATATAGAGGAAGCTGCCCTTTACATAGTAGGCATCAGGAAGATTGGGATCGTAGCTGAGAGCAGTGTTCAGATCTGCCTCTGCCCCTTCCCTGTCCCCAAGTATGAACTTTGTTCTGGCACGGCTGGTATATACCAAAGCCCAACCACTGTTTTCACTCAGTATATGATTATAAGCCTCCAGAGCACGTCCATAGTCACGCTTTTCCATGAAGGAATTTCCCAGCTCATACACCTGAGCGTCTGTAAGACCGCTAAAATCCTCTGCCGCAAAAGCAAAGGCAGGTGTCATCAAAAAGGCAGCTGCCATCAAAGGAGCCATAACCCTTCTGCCCATTTTTTTACTTATATTTCCAACTATTGTTTTACCTATATTTTTGCTTAACTTATCAAGATTGCTCATAATGGTTTTCACAACTTCCTCTCTTAAAATAATGCTCCTTCATTCTACCACCAGCCCCTTTTCCCCACAATTAGAACTTTATTAGAAATACATTAATTGGAAATTTTTCTTTCCACTAATAAAGAAAAACTTCAGCAATTGCGGTATAATGAAAAAAGAATTATTCATCGAGGGGATAAGGCATGAACATAAATACTGTTAGCAAAACAAGCCGCATAACCATCGTCTCGGCAGTTTTCCTGCTAAGTATGCTGGTACTGAGCCTTGTCATAAACGGCATTTGGAGACAGCAAACCACCCAGGAACAGACACTGGCCAAACAAAATATTCAAAACCGTGTCAGCGAGATAAAATACGCAATTAACGAATGCTGCGGCATTACTGAAACCATGAATCTCATTTTACAGGAAAATGCTGAAGGAACCATGGAAGATTTCAACAATGTGGCCAGACACATCATGAAGGACCGGAAATATATTTCCTGCCTCCAACTGGCCCCTGACGGTACTGTAACCTCCATTTATCCCATGGAAGGCTACGAGGGTGATCTCATAAACCTTTTTGAGGAAAAGCATTACGGCTCGTTAGCTGCCTACAGTAAAAATACAGGCACCATGACGCTCCAAGGTCCTTTTGAAATCCATCACAAGGAAATCGGCATGGAGCTGCGGGACCCTGTATACGTCCGTGACAGTAATGGAATTAAACAGTTCTGGGGCTTCGCCATTGCCATAGTTAAGGTGCCGGATGTATTCCAAATTTCCATCGACAACTTAAAAACCTTTGGCTATGATTATTCCATTTACAAAACCAACCTCTTCGATGAGGAAATGCATCCTATCACCTCCTCCAAAGGAATACTGGAGGATCCTGTGGTGGCGGATTTTGATGCCGCCGGGGTAACCTGGAGACTGGCTATCGCCCCTGAAAATGGCTGGCTTCAGCCTTCATTTTTGCTTCCTTATGCCTTGTTTGGTCTTTTCTTGGTACTGCTGCTCACACTGCTTACATACATGGTACTCCTGCTGGCAGAGGACAGAACCCTGTTCTCCAATATATCCCTCAGGGATCAGCTGACAGGTCTTTACAATGTCCGCTGCTTTGAGGAAGATATGGCTACTCTGGTTCGCACCAACAAGCTACACGGAATTTTCTATATTGATGTAAACAAGTTCAAGCACATTAATGACACCTATGGCCATAGGGCCGGGGATGATGTGTTAAAGGAAGTGGCCTTGAGGATGAAGGGTGCCTGCGAATTCAATGTTTACCGCTTAGGCGGCGATGAATTTGCCATTCTTGTGAATCAGGACATAAAAAAGAATGCCTATGAAACCATAGCCGCTAAAATGACTAAGGCCTTTAACCGTTCCATTGTCAGCGGGTCCAACAATATGATGGTCAGCATCAGCATCGGCTATGCCTTCTACCCTGATGACGGCACAGATCCACAGCAGCTGAGGGAAATTGCCGACCAGCGTATGTATAACATGAAGGAAGCCTGTCATGCTGAAATGGAATAATTTATATAGCCCAAAATTATTGTCGGACAATTCAAAATATTATTGCAAGGTTATTGTTTTTGTAATATAATATACACAAACAAAGAGGTACTTGATGTTTGCACCGTCAGCGATTTGACATATTAGAAGCGGTTTCCCAGCTGACGTTGATGCGCCGATATTCATTAATCTCACTTAGTTATCTGGTAGTAGATTTTGTCTGGTAGTGGATGTTAGTGACAGTGGATTGTGTGGTAACGTTAGTACCCGAATATTAATCAATGCTTCACTCCCGATTGGGATGTCCGACGACGTCAGGTACCTCTTTTCCATATTAAGAGAGATGTTGTGAGTAGTTGATTTAAGCCGATGTTATGTGTGTGGTGGCCATCTGAAAAGGTGGCCTTTTAATTTTGCAAAATCCAAACTTGATAGTATAATGTTATATAGCGAACTTGAAGGGAGAATTATATTATGTTTAAGCGTTTTTGTGCTATTGCTGTGGCCGCCCTGGCCCTCTTTTGCGGCAGCCAGGCTGTGGCTCCAAATAACACACAGGCCCACGAGGTGCTGGTGTACGGTGACGACAATACCATGCACTACCTTGAAACTGAAACCGCTCGCAAGGCCGGAGGTTCCTATTATGCGTGGATAAAAATTGCCATAAAGAACAAGTCCTTTGAAAATGCCCGTTTCCGTTTTACTCCTGAGGTGGACGATACCGTAACCGTTTCCATCTGGACGGTGCTTCCTCCTGTAGTTGAGGACGTGGATGATACTGTGGCAGAGGCAATGGCAAAGGCTGAAAAGAAAAAGCTGGAGAAGGCTGCCAAGACTCCGCAGGTGATTTATCCAGATCCCCTTACAATGGCAAATGTTCAGCCTGGAGATCGTCAGGGCTGGGTTGAAATTGGTGAAACCAGCTACAGTCAGGCCTATGAAAACTACTGGACCACTGTGCAGTTCTATTGCGAGCACCCTGAATTGGCCAAGCCGTTGGCCGGCACCAATAAGACCACGAAATAAGGTCAACAAATAAAAGCAGCGATATGACGGGCTACATCAGCCTTTAATATCACTGCTTTTTTATTGAGCTATCTGAACACCTTAGCCATACCCCGCATTAATTCCCTTATATCGATTGGCTTCGATAAGTGGCCATCCATACCCGCCTTAAAGGCTTCCTTCCTGTCCTCTTCGAAGGCATTGGCAGTCATGGCTACAATTGGAATATGCGCCTTTTTTTCATCAGCTAACACCCGTATAGCCCGAGTGGCCTCATAGCCATTCATTTTTGGCATTTGCACATCCATAAGAATCAAATCATAATAGCTTCCATCTTTGTTTTCCAGCATGGCCACGCATTCCTGACCATCCTTGGCATGTTCCACCACCATACCTGCCGAAGACAAAATCTCCAGGGCAATCTCAGCATTAATTTCATTATCCTCAGCCAGCAAAACCCGTTTACCCACAAATACACCAGGGTCAACTTCCATATGCTCACTCACTGAATATCCTTCATCGGGCTTTTGCCCCAAACGATGTGGCATGTCTATAATAAAGGTTGTACCCTCACCCTTTTTGCTCTTTATCTCAATTTTGCCACCCAAAAAATCCGTCAGCCGCTTTACAATGGACATTCCTAATCCAGTTCCCTCAATTTTGTTGCTGGTGGTATTGTTTTCCCTGGTAAAGGAATCAAAAATATGAGGTAAAAATTCCTCACTCATACCGATTCCCGTATCGCTAATCGTGGTTCTATACCAAGCCCAGCCAAGCTTTTCATGAGGCAGCTCCTCCAGCTTCATATGAACTGAACCACCTGGCTTAGTGTATTTACAGCTATTGGACAAAATATTCAGGAATATATCCCGTAGCTTATCCCCATCACCAAAGAAATATTGGTGATAAACAACTATTTCCTGGGTAAACTTGATATTCTTCTTGTCCATCATTGGCTTTATGATTGAATACAGGCCATCATTAAACTGATCTGTATTCCATAATATCTCATCCAGCTTCAATACGCCCTTTTCAATGCGGGCCATTTCCAATACATTATTTATGATTGATATCAGTACCTTACAGGCGTCGTTCATCTTGTCCAGATAATACTGGCGCTTGTCCGGATCCTCCTGCTCCCGCTCCAATAGCTCCCTAAACCCCGTAATGGCATTCATTGGAGTCCTAATATCATGGGACATATTGAACAAGAAGGAGGTCTTGGCCTGATTGGCTGCCTCAGCCTCATAGCGGGCCAGTTCGGCTTCTTCCTGGGCCTTGCGCAATACTTCCTGCTTTTCCTGCTCCTGACGTATAAGGTCCGTTACATCACGAAAGCCACATATTACCTTTCGCTTGTCCCCATCCTTGTTAAGCCACAAATATGTTCCCTGAACATATTGCACAGCCCCATTTTCCTTTTTAAACTTATATCTGATGCGATATACATCATTTTTCTTTAGCTCAATAACTATATGGAAAATCCGACTGCCCCGATACACACGGTCCCGATCTTCCTCTACCACGTGCTTACTGACATATTCCTTGAGGAAATCGTCATAATTATGCGCACCTTTTTCGTATGACTGAATAAAGGTATCATTTATCATATTATCACGTAACAGCCATATTTGATTATGGAAAATATCGATGATACCTACTGTCAGAAACTCCTGGGAAAAGACCTCATATATGGTTTTTTGCAGCTCCAGATTTTTCTGTGCTGTAATATCAGTCAAGAGGCCAATAGAATGCATCGCTTTGCCATCAGACCCGATAATACGCTTGGCCGCGGCCCGTACCCATACAATGGACCGATCCTTTTTATACATGCGAAACTCCACATCATAGGTTGAGTCAACATGAGCATCATTCTCCAGCAGGTCCATAGCGTGGCCGACATTCTCCAAATCCTCAGCCACAATATGATTATAAAAGCATTGTAACGTTTGAGGAAACTCCTCATCACTGTCATAGCCCAAAAGCTCCCGATAAGCATCATTCCAGGCTACTGATACTCGTCTTCCCTGCTCATCATATTCGAGGCGGAACCTGGCCGTTTCATAAATGGCCGCTACAGGCCCAAACTGTTTTAAATCATTCTCCAATTTCTGGGAAGCTTCCAAACGATGCATAGCTTGTTCATAAGCCATACGGTTTTCCACCAGCGCTGATATATCAAAAATTGTGCCATGCATAATAAAGGGGATGCCGTCATCGTTTTTAGTGACTGTGCCAGTAGCATTCACCGTCATATAGATGCCATCCTGTTTTTTTAGGCGAAATTCCGTATCAAAGGAACTGAGCTCCCCCCTAACGGTAGCACCTGTTACATCCAACATTTTCTGTCTGTCATCCGGATGCACTATCTCCAGCATGATATCAAAGGTTCCTGGATAATCAATTTGGTCATAGCCCAGCATCTGTCGTAATTCTTCGGAAAAGGTAACTTTTTCCACGCGGGCATTTTCATCCAGTTCTCCATACCATGTTCCGGAACGCATTTTCACTGCACCACTTGAATCATTCTTCATAATAAACCCGCCTTAAAAACTACAAAATAACTGTCTTAAAATATTTTCACAAAACTCTGATGGTGTACTATTCGTCATTGACCACAAAAAATCCTCTATCTTTACCCACATTCACCGACAGTTAAAAATAATTAAAAATATTTTTCACAAATCCTTACAATTTAACGGTAATTCATTTATAATAGTAACAAGAATACACCACAATAAATGGTACGCTCCATAAACATGATGAAAGCCTACCTCCTTTCATCATCCTTACATGAACTATACAGCTCATCTTTATCTTCCAGATTCTGTTCACTAAGATTTCATTAAAAAAGGACTGGTATAAGATATGAGATATCTGTCCATAAAAAACATACTTAAAAGGCTAAAAAATCATAACAGAAGCTTTTATTTTCTCGTTGCTTTTTTATGCCTTTTTTTAGTACAGATTTGTGTGCCTGAAACCACCAATACCTGCCTATCTACAGGCAGCACTGCTTCTGCTGCCCAGATTCCACATTTGCACACTTCAAAATTGGTGCGAGTGGGCTATGTGGAAAGCCGAAACTTTATGGAGGGCATGGATGATAATGCTGTAAAATCAGGACTTGCCTACGATTATCTCCAAAAGATTTCCTACTATACCAACTGGGATTACGACTACGTATATGGTGACTGGGACACTATGCTCCAAAAGCTCTTTAATGGGGAAATTGACGTTATGGCAGGAGTATCCAAGACTCCTGAACGTTTGGAAAAGCTTCTCTTCCCTGATTATGCCATGGGGCTGGAAAATTATTACATTTACGTTTATTCCGATAGTCCTTTGGCCTCCAGAGGAATTGCCGGCCTTATGAACCGTACCATTAGTGTCAACCGCAATACTGTTATGGAGGACATGCTGCACCAATGGAATGATGAAGGAAACCATCAAGTTAACATTGTAACCTACAGTGGAAACGATTCCCGTTACAGGGACTTTGACTCCCGCAAGATAGATGCCACTGTGGACACTGATAACAATGTAAACCGCGATAATCGCATGGTTCCTATTACCAGAATCGGTCAAACAGAATATTATTTGGCCATTAATCCCCATAGACCGGATCTGCTGCATGAACTTAATTCTGCCCTTGGTAAAATCACCTCCACAGATCCCTATTTTACAAAAAAGCTTTCCAATACTTACTTTTCTCATCTGGCTGTCAGTGGCAAACTACAGGAGGATGAAATTACCTGGCTCAGGGAGCATCCTTTGATAACTGTTGGCTATCTGGACGACTATCTGCCATTTTCCGACACAAATGCGGAAGGACAAGTATACGGTATCATCACAGATTTGCTTAATGAGCT
>DFHJ01000074.1:0-4286 GCA_002372665.1 Anaerovibrio lipolyticus | reverse complement strand
GCCGAGCAAAATAACATATTCCTGACCACAGAGGTTATTTCTACACCTATGTACCTTATATACAAGGGAGAATATTCCCATCTTCAGCTGAGACGCCTGGCCGCCAAGAAGGGCAATTCCATTGCTGATATTTATATCCGTGGTCATTTCCCTGACTCTGAAATTCTGTATTACGACACAATTGACAGTATGCTGGAGGCTGTAAAAAATGGCGATGTGGATGGCTGCATCCTTAACCAGTTCCGCAAGGACGGTTACCTCATCCACCCAAGCTACAATATGCTGCAAACTGCCACCATGAAGGATTATAGCAGTCGCTGCTTCGCCGTAAAACGGGGCAACAATGAACTGCTTTCCATACTCAATCGGGGGATTACCAATCTTCCTTCAGATTTTGGTTTTACCTCCACCTATACCTACACCAGCCAAATGACCTCCATGACCCTTAAGGATTTTATTTTACAGCACTTTATTCTTTTTACAATAATAGTTGGCATTATTGTTGCCACCGTAAGTGGACTTCTGGCTTATATATATATCATCCACAAAAATCGTGCCCAAATGGAATATATTGCCCATCACGACGGACTGACTGGCCTTTTCAACCGACGTAGCTTCAATGATGATATTGAAAGCTTAAAGCCGGAGCTTGCAAGGGAAAATGTGATAATTGTAACTATGGACCTTAACAGCTTGAAAAAAACAAATGATGAACTGGGGCACGAAGCTGGTGATGAGCTCATTACAGGGGCTGCTGATTGCATGAAAAAAATACTGACTCCTTACGGTAACGTTTACAGGGTTGGTGGCGATGAATTTATGGCCATTCTGTATCATGATATTGATGATTGGCCAGATATTCTGCAGCGTCTTAAGGAATCATTTAACGGATGGTCCGGTAAACTCGTGAAGAATCTGACTGTAGCCATTGGTTATGCCAATAATCATGAAGGCTCTTATAATAGTCTTAACGATATGGTTTCCGTTGCAGATCAGGAAATGTACAAGGACAAGGCTGCCTTTTACTACAGGGCGGGAATTGACAGACGCAGGCGGTGAATAGGGAGGTAGGTTTACAATTTAGGGTGTTTCATTAAGTATACAGTATTTTAAGTTAATGGTTGTTTACACAAACTGTATTTTTAATATATAATGCTCTAAAGAAATAATGTTACTCTGCTAATGTTGTTTCTAGGTGGATATATGGATTCAATTATATCCCCCATAACCCCTCTCTCGAAATGCTCTTCCCCAGAGCATTTCACCCATGGCCGCCAACGCTACCCCTTATAGTGTTTGCGGCATTTTTTTATTTTTACTATTATTCCGGTAAAGCAAATCTGAAAGATGAAATGAAAAGCACTGAACAGGTGGTATTTTTTACCGCTTAGTCAGTGCTTTTTTAATGTTATTTAATTATTATTTTAGTATTTGATAAACATTTATTAATCATTTAAATGCCGCTTATTTGGTATTAAAATATCTTTGAACCTAAAGCAAATACCTTTGTAAAACCCTGGCCAGAGCTTTAAGAGCAATCGGCTTGGATACATAATCATTCATGCCACACTTTTTGAAATTCTCAATATCCTCTGCAAAGGCATCGGCGCTCATGGCAATTATAGGCAGCTTTTCTGCATATTCCGAACCAAAGCTTCTGATAGTCCTTGTAGCTTCATAACCATCCATTATCGGCATTCTGGCATCCATGAAAATCATATCGTAGAATCCCTCTCCCTTTTCCTTGAACATATCCACAGCTTCTTTTCCGTTGGCTGCCTTATCCGTGACAGCTCCAGTCATTTCCAGCAGATTTTCTGCTATTTCCAGATTCAGGGCTATATCATCCACAAGCAGAATTCGCTTACCTTCCAGTCTGATTTCCGAAAAGTCCATCTGCCTTTGCTTGTTCGTGTCGGATACCACATCCTCCACAAATTCCATATCCAGCTTGACACAAATTTCTGTCCCCTTTTTCAAGGTGCTGTTTACTCTGATTGTTCCCTCCATTAGATCTACTATAGCCTTGGTAATCGACATCCCCAGACCAGTGCCCTTTACTTCAGTTTCATGATCATCCTGCTCTCTGGCAAATGGCTGGAATAATTTTTCCTGGAACTCCTTTGACATACCAATTCCATTATCCTTGACGGTGAAACTGTACAGGCTTCTATTGGCCGATACATGTTCCTCGCTAACGGTCAGGCTGATTTCTCCCCCATCCGGTGTGTACTTGATGGAATTACCCAATATATTAATAAAGACCTGCTGCATTCTTAGGGAATCAGTTATAACATTTTCATGGATAATATTATTTATGTTTGTCTGGATATGATGGTTGTGTGCTTCAATTTGAGGGGCTAACATGGCAACAATACTTCCGATAAGGTCTGGAAGATTCACATGTGCCTTATTTATACTCAGATTACCGCTTTCTATCCGGCTCATATCCAACACTTCATTGATAAGATTCAACAAATATTTGCTTGAATTGGATATTTTCTGCAAACAATCTGACAGCATTTCCGGATCATCCTTATGAGAATCCGCTATCATCCCCATACCAACAATGGCATTCATCGGTGTGCGTATATCATGGCTCATACGGGACAAAAAATCACTTTTTGCCCTGCTGGCTTCCTTTGCTTTTTTTACAGCCTTTTCCAGCTTTCTGTTTTGTGCCGCCAAAGCCGAGGCATTCAGACGTTGCTTCTCCTCAAGGGCTGCCGCTGCCATCGCTATACCCTGAGAAAGAACACCTATTTCCCCCGGTGCATTTTGGGGAAGCTTCACATCATACTTACCATCCTTTATTTCATTAACTGCTTCTGTAAGCATTTTCACCGGTTGCATTATGCGGTTGGTATAGTAAATCATCAATAAAATAATTAACAAACCGCAGGCAACAATTACTATAATATCCATTGTCACCAGCTCGTACCTGTCCTTGTATATTTCATCGTAATCATCACATAATACCAGTTGTAGTCCGCATCTTAATGTTTCAAAGGTCTGTACCCGTTCACTGCCTTTTATTTCGTATTGAATTACATTATTTCCAGAATTATCATTGGAAAGTAAATCAGAATTTTTAACTTTCTTAAGAATCTCATCACCATGTACATTTCCCAACATAAAATCATGGGCATGATAATGAACAGTGCCGTCAGCACTCTTTAAATAGGCGTAGCCATTCTTGCTGAAGTGAATCTGATCCACCATATTCAGCAATATTTCGAAATTAAAATCCATACCTATTACTGCTATCAAAACATCATTTTTATAATATGGCACGCAATAGGATATAGTATAACGCCTTGTATTTTTATTGTAATATG
The DNA here is from genome assembly GCA_002372665.1 of Anaerovibrio lipolyticus. GTDB lineage: Bacteria > Bacillota > Negativicutes > Selenomonadales > Selenomonadaceae > Anaerovibrio > Anaerovibrio lipolyticus_C. The sequence goes on along the minus strand of DFHJ01000074.1, from coordinate 948 downwards.
GTGGCAGCCAAACTGCTTTCCTTTCCCTTATCGGAGCTGTGTACCACCCCACCCGCTCAATATCCTCCGGATTAAAATCACTGATAATCGTCATTTCACGCTTTTCCATATTATCAGCGGCATTACGGGTATAAAAGAAGCCCTGCTGCTTACCTACCAAATCCGGATTATATACGCAGTAATAGCTCAGCGACATATTAGTCGTTTGGGAGAAAATATCATAGATTCTTTGAAGATTTTTGTTTATTTCTTCCCTTTTTACGGGATCCATAATATCATCCACACTGGTTATATAAAAATCTGTGATTCCTACCATGTGGTTTACTGCATCTTCAAATTTGATATAGTCATGATTAAGCTTCTCGGCCTCGTTGGCGGTGAGGGTGTTCATCTCGATGGCGATATCCCTGTCTTTTTCATTGCCTACTATCTCAAAGGCAGCAAAACTAAGCAATGCTGTTAAAAGCACCAGGGTAATTATCAGAAAAGCCATTGCCTGCTTTTGTAATGAACCAGCTTTATTCATGATATTCGCCTCCTGTGCAGAAGGAAGATGGACTCAGTCACATTAATACTTTATCTTAAATATATTTTACATTTCTTATAAAAATCCTTCTTTTTTAGCATCTCTGAATTTTCAAAAACTTCTGATGTTTTTTGTTTTGAACATGGTATAATGAGGTAAGAATAGTTTTGCGGAAAGGAGGGGAGCGATATGAAAGGGCCTAAGAAATGGTGGCAGGAATATGACGGTTCAGAAAAGGAAGCCTGGCAGGACGCAGACCCTCTGCATCCTGATATTGATGATCGCCATTTTCCTGATGAAGAAGAAGAAATTGGACAGGAAGAAGATGTATATGGCAAAAAGTATAAGTAAATTGTGGGTATTTTAAAAGACTCGCCCTGTTATGGACGAGTCTTTTATTATGTGCGCCCAGCATGGGCGCA
>DFHJ01000141.1 GCA_002372665.1 Anaerovibrio lipolyticus | reverse complement strand
GGTTGAATGGCATATATATAAAATGATACATATTACGTATAAAAATGTTTAATAGGTAATATATATTATTTTAAATATAATAAAGGAAAAATCGAATAAAAGTGGTATAATGATTTAAAAGAGTAATAATATTTTTTATTTTAAGGAGGCTGATAATGTATGAGTTCACAGGTTGCTTCACATCGGGTTGGTAAAAAGCTGGTAGACGTTATTTTTGGCGCGAGTGGTGCCTGCAATGAAGCTATTAAGGTTCATGGTGCTGAAAAGGTTACCAATGCCACTGTTGGTTCTATAATAGGTGAGGATGGCAAGCTGGCCTGTCTCCCTACTATGGAAAAGGCCTTTAGAGGATTGAAGATTTCTGATGTGGCTGCTTATGCACCCCCTGCCGGACTTCCAGCATATCTGGAGGCTGTTATCGGCCTGACCTTCGCTGATAATAAGCCTGAGGGCCATATTGCCGCATGTGCTACTTCTGGTGGAACAGGAGCACTGCATATGGCTATTCAAAATTATTCTGAAATCGGAGACCAGGTGTTGACATCTGACTGGTTCTGGGGGACCTATAATCCTCTCTGCCAGGAGGCTGGCCGTAGCCTTGCTACCTATCAGCTGTTTGACGAAAATATGAATTACAATGTTAAGGCTCTGGAAGCCAAGGTGGAGGAGTTGTTTGCAAAGCAGGATTCCTTGCTGCTGATTATCAATACCCCTGCCCATAACCCGACTGGCTATAGCCTTACTGATGAGGAGTGGACCAAGGTTATTGATATGTCCAAGGCATGGGCTGCCAAGGGCAAGAAGGTTAATCTGATGGTGGATATCGCCTATATCGATTATGCCGGGGAGAAGAATGAAACCCGTCGTTTCATGAAGCAGTTCAGCAATCTTCCAGAAAACATTTTTGTAATGTTCGCTTTCTCCATGTCCAAGGGGTATACCATGTATGGCCAGCGTACTGGTGCTCTTATTGGACTTTCCTCCAGCGCAGAGCTTATTGAGGAATTTAAGAATGTTACCAAGTTTACTGGCCGTGCTACTTGGTCCAACATTAACCGTGGTGCCCAGACCCTGCTTACCACCATTCAGCAGGATAGTGCAATGCTGGCCCAGTTTGAAAAAGAGCGTGATGAGCTTTACAGTGTGATTCGCGACAGAGCGGCCATCTTTATGAAGGAAGCTGAGGAATGCGGGTTAAAGGCTCTGCCATATAAGGCTGGCTTCTTTATCTCTGTTCCTGCAAAGGACTCTGCTGCAGTGTGCGAGAAGATGCATGAGGATTTGATTTTTGCTGTTCCATTGAAGAAGGGCGTTCGTATAGCTGTTTGCTCCATTCCAAAGGCAAAAATGTACGGAATGGCTGCAAAGGTGCTTAAAGCATTAAAGGCTGTTGAGGGATAAATATAGGACCATAATCCCTAATTATGACACTGATAAAGAGGAGATATCGTGGGGTATCTCCTCTTTGACTATGGGGAAAATTATTGTTAAAAGGCTCTGTTATGTGTTATAGTTATTATAGATTGGGATTGATTAGGGAGGTTACTATGTTTAATTTCAACAGAAAAGGTGATTCCGAATTTTATGATCTTTTCTTGGAAAGTGCGCAATTTTTCTATCAGGGCTCACTTTTGATGGATGAGGTTATGGTGGATCACCGTAAAGCTGATATAAAGGTCAAGGAGATAAATGAGATTGAGCATAAGGCGGACAGAGTCAATGATCGGATAATTGACAAGCTGAATCAGACATTTATTACCCCAATTGACCGTGAGGATATTTATGCCATTGCCAATGGCCTGGATGATGGCGTAGACCTGTTGCAGGGCATTTTGCAGCGTATTGTTATCTATCATACTGGTGAGGCTCGGGAGGGGGCCATCAGATTGACAAAGCTTCTTATTGAGTGTACCCAGAAAATTATAAGGGTGCTTGAGCTGTTGCCGGAAATCAGCAAGAATCAGGATGAGCTTCTCAGCCTGACCAGTAAAGTCAGCAAGCTTGAAAGTGAGGGTGACCATATATTTAGAAGTGAGCTGGCTTATCTTTTTGCTCAGGTAAAGGATCCTATCGAGCTTATCAAGTGGAAGGATTTACTTGAAGATTTGGAGGATACCTTGGATCACTGCGAGAAAATGGCAGATTTGCTTAGAGGCGTGGTAATGAAGTATGCTTGATTTACATCCTTTTATCATTATAGTTATTCTATTGGCCCTGGCATTTGACTTTATAAATGGTTTCCACGATACTGCAAATGCTATAGCCACATCTGTGTCCACCCGGGCTATTTCACCAAGTCGTGCTATTATGATGGCTGCAGTACTGAATTTCTTTGGTGCTATGGTCAGCACTGGCGTAGCCAAAACCATCGGTGGCGATATAGTGGTGGGACATATTGACCAACCTATTATAATAGCTTCGCTGACAGGTGCTATTATCTGGAATTTGCTGACATGGAAGATTGGTCTTCCGAGCAGCTCATCCCATGCGTTGGTAGGTGGACTTATTGGCGGTGTTCTCATGTCTGATATGGGCATGGAAGGTCTTAATTTTGCGGGTATCGGAAAAATTGTTATTGCATTGGTAACATCTCCGTTGGTGGGCATGGTGGTTGGTTATATCATCATGAACCTGATGTTCAGGTTTTTCCAGAATTCCAGCCCATCCAAGGTAAATCACCGCTTTAAGAAAATGCAGATTATTACTGCTGCTACCATGGCCTTTTCCCATGGCTCCAATGATGCCCAGAAATCAATGGGTATTATCACTTTGGCGCTGGTTTCCGGTGGAGTACTGCAGGAGTTTGAAGTTCCTCTTATCGTAAAGGTGCTTTGTGCTACTGCTATGGCTGTTGGTACTTCCGTAGGTGGCTGGAGTATAATTAAAACTGTAGGCGGTAAGATTATTAAGCTGGAGCCTATAAACGGTTTTGCAGCGGATTTGAATTCTTCTATTACCATTTTTACGGCCACGTTGCTTCATTTGCCTGTAAGTACAACCCATGTTGTATCAGGCTCCATTATGGGTGTGGGGGCGGCCAAGAGAATTAAGGCTGTCCGTTGGGGTGTAGCTCAGCAGATGGTTATGGCCTGGGTACTTACTATCCCTTGTACCGCTGCCATGGGAGCCATTTGCTATGGCCTTTTGATGGTACTTTTTGAATGATTCCGGCATGAGAATAACGATGTAAAGTGACTGTCACAAGCGGTCACTTTTCTTGTATATATAGACTAAAGGATGGTGGGGGTTATGTTTAAGGAAGTATTGGAGGAAGCAAAGGAATGGGCAAAAATCTTGCATTGTTCCTACGTTTCTGATTTAAATGCAATAATTGAAAATGGCGGTATCAGCGATTTAATTCGCGTATCAGAGGCACTGCATGAAAAGAAGATTGCCAATATTGCAGACCGTATTACCGGAGACTTAAAAAACAATCGGCTTATTTTAATAGCCGGACCATCATCTTCGGGAAAAACCTCCTTTGCCCAACGGCTTAGAGTTCAGCTCAGAGTAATGGGATTGGAGCCAGTTTCCCTTTCAATTGACAATTATTTTGTCAATAGGGAGGATACACCTAAGCTGCCAGATGGCTCCTACGATTTTGAGTCCATAGATGCTGTGGACATAAAGCTCTTTAATAAACAGCTTACCTCCCTTATGGATGGTGAAAAGGTAATTATACCAACCTTTAACTTCAAAAAGGGTATAAGGGAAATGAATCCGGACAATGTACGGCAAATAGCATTGGACCAGCCTATTATTATAGAGGGAATTCATGGACTTAATGAAAAGCTCACCAGTGCCATTCCTAGAGACCACAAGTTTAAAATTTATGTAAGTGCCTTAAATCAGCTGAATATGGATGAGAATACCAGAATTTCCACCTCCAGGGTACGTCTTTTGCGTCGTATAGTCCGCGATTTCCGTACTCGGGGGCGTACAGCTGACAGTACTATTTCCCTGTGGGCTGGCGTCAGGGCGGGTGAGGAAAAATATATTTTCCCGTATCAGGACGATGCAGATGTTATGTTTAATTCTGCGCTGATTTATGAGCTGGGAGCTTTGCGTCATCATGTTATGTACATGCTGTCGGAAATATCCCCGGAGGAAAAATCCTATGAAAAGGGGCAGGAGCTTTTGGCTTTTTGCCGTAATTTCAAATCAATATATGATCAGCGGGATATTCCGTGCAACTCCCTTATACGGGAATTTATAGGCGGTTCCTGTTTTGATGTAAGTTAATTTATCTATTTTTCAGCTTTTAATTTTTATTTAAGGACTTATAGCTGTCTGCGTGGTATAATGTAAAGAAAGGCGTAGAGGGGTGACTCCTATGGTAAAGCTGAATCGTAATTATGGTGTTAAGTTTTTATCTGGATTATTGCTCGTAAGTTCTTTGGTATTTATATCAGGTTTTTGTCAGCAGGCTGAGGCCTCTGCGAACAGCAAGGGTGTTCATGCAGAAAAGCCCAAGACCAGGGTGCTTTATCAGGTGCCGCGTCGTTGGGCTGACAGAAATGAGCTGGCTGCTACTATAGCCAATCATTATGGTGTGCCTTATGGTGCTGTGATTAAATACTGCAACGAGAACGGAGGCCTTGAGGATGCCTGTCGAATCGCTTTTATGGCCAAGTTGACGGATAAGTCCTTTAACAGCGTTGCTGATTTGAAAACGAATGATAATACATGGATTGATGTATCTGAAGCTCTGGGAATTTCCGGGGATTTTGTGAGAGTATACCGTAATAATGCTCTTATTGACAGAATTAATCAAAGATATGGTATTGATAGGGCTTCAGTGGCTGCACTCATTGAGCAGCAGTATAAAATTATGGATATAGTCAAGGCAAGTCGGTTGGCCAAGGAATCGGGTATTGATGTGATGGCCGTTATGGGTCATAAGACCATAAACAATACTTGGACAGATGTGGCAAGACAGCTTATAGGCTGTGAGCTTGAGGGCCTTTGATATTAGTTTTGTACATATATTGGGAGTCTGTGTATAGTCACAGATTCCCATTTATTTTGGAGGTTTGTTTTGGCAGAGATAGATGTTACTGATAAAGCAAAATTGGTTATTAAATACGGGTTGGCTGGGGTTATTGTCCTGACTCTGTTCTGTTCCAGCTTGGTGTGGTACATAATGTACTGCTGGGGAAATCTGGATATATATGATGCCAAGATTGCCGGAAATATGGTAGGGGCCAGAGCCGGTGCCCCTGGAAGCGTTACTGAGGTAATGGTTCATAATGGAGATACGGTAAAGGCCGGAGATGTAATCGCCCACCTTGAGGTAACGGTTACAGATGAGCAGATAAGGCAGATGGAGCAGACACTGGAGCTCTCAGAGAAAAATTTGGCCCAGATAAAGCAGGGGGTAATGATACAGCGTCCGGTATTTCATTCAGGAGGTGGCGGTGCAACCTCTGCGGAAATTGCTGATGCCAAACAAAAATTGGATCAGATGAACAGACTTTATGAGATGGGTGCTGTCAGTGGTATACAGAGGGATGAAGCAGCAGCCAGGTATCAGGCAGCCTTGTCCCGTGGAGGCGGTTCCAGCTCTGTTACCTATGAATCCTCATATCAGCCACCAAACGAAGAGGCTGTAAGGCGAGCAGAGCTTCAGGTCAATCAGGCCCGTATGGCGTTGGAACAGGCCAAAACCAGCAGCAGTGCCACAGAGATTACAGCTCCCGTGGATGGCGTGGTGTATCTTAATGGAATTGAAAGCGGCTCAGAGATAAAGGCCGGAGATGTGGTTGCCTATGTGGGTAATGATAATGATATTTGGGTTGAGGCCTACCTAAATCCTGATGAAAGTGACTATGCCACTTTGGGCCAGCTGGCATATTTCTTTGTAGACAGAAAGAAATATGAAGGAACTGTTGTTGAGGTTATTTCTCCGGAAAGTGATGAAGAATCTCAGAATAATAGTACTGCCAACAGTGAAGCAGGCTATACCAGTCCGTATCCTTCGGGAAAAATTGTGGTGAAAATAGCTATTCCGAGGGAAGCGAAGGCTGGAATTCATTTTGGTAACAATGTGGATGTAAGGCTCAGCAAATAAAATCAAAAAATTCTTGCCAAACGGATTTCATTGTGCTAATATCTGTCTTGTAAACAAGTTGCATATTTTATGGCGATGATGCCACACAGACTACGTGTTTTGTTGTCTGTGTGTTTTTTTTTGCTACTAAATCTTAGTGAATCAAATCTGAAAGATGAAGATGAACTATAGATTTAGTGTAAGGGCTGATGAAAAACCGTATGTTTTCATCTTGCTTGTTTACATGTACCCATTTATTGATGCTATTGTAAATATTGATTCATGAAAAGGTGGTAAGGGTTATGGAAGAGTTATTATTTGTAATCCCAGCAAATTCCAAGAAGGAAGATATCATTGCAACATTAAAAGCTCATCCGGAAATTATGTATGTATCTTTGGTAGGTATTGATCTTGCCGGTAATGACACTGACGAGAAAATTCCTATGCGGGTATTTTTAAAGGATATTGATGATTTCTATTCTGGCAGAGCGGTTCAGACAGATGGATCCTCCGTAGTTCTTTCCGGTATTGCTACCATAAATAATGCAAAGGTAGATATGCCAATTGATCCAAGTGTAAAATGGTATGTTGATTATAACTTCGAGAATTACGACGAAAATACTGGGTTGCCTGTAGGCACTCTACGCATTCCGGCATTCCTGGTGCATGATGGCAAGCGTGTAGATTCCCGTTCTGTATTGGCAGATACGCTTTCGTTTGTAAAGAAGGAGCTGTTGGATATTTTACACAAGCATCCACAGGTTTCCGGCTTGGAGCACATTGATTGCAGCAAGATCAAGGACATTAGCTTTACCTCTGCCACTGAGCTGGAATTTTGGGTAAAGACCCCTCTTTCCCATGTTCATGTTGATGAAATGTTTGCCTCCCAGGTTATGCAGGAGCAGTATTGGCAGAGAACCCATGGTATTGTCCGCACTGCTTTGGAGCAGACCGTTAAACGCCTTGATGATTATGGCCTAAAGGTTGAGATGGGACACAAGGAAGTAGGCGGAATCAAGGCTCAGATGGATAAGGGGGGCAATATGACCTCCGTTTGCGAGCAGATTGAGGTGGATTGGCGATTTGATGAGGCACTTCAGGCAGCTGATAACGAGCTGTTGGCCCGTACAATTATTAAGCAGACCTTCCGTCTCAATGGCCTTGAAGTCAGCTTTAAGGCAAAGCCAATGATTGGTGTTGCCGGTAACGGTGAGCATACACATATCGGTTTGGCAGCAATCATGGAGGATGGTTCCTTCGTAAATCTTTTTGCACCAAAGGAAATGACAGCTGATTTCATGAGCTCTGTTGGCTATGGTGCTATTATGGGGCTCTTGAAGAACTATGAGGTTATAAATCCATTTGTATCTGCTACCAACGATTCCCTTAACCGCTTAAAGCCAGGCTTTGAGGCTCCTGTATGTATCGTTACTTCCCTGGGCCATACTCCTGAGGTTCCATCCCGTAACCGTACTATTCTGGCAGGTCTGGTTCGTGACGTTACCAATCCGGCAGCCACCCGTTTTGAGCTTCGTGCCTGCAACCCTTATACTGATACTTATCTTGTATTGGCAGCTATTTATTCTGCGGTATTGGATGGCGTATGCTATTCTGTTACAAAAACCACCAAGGAATTACTGGCTGAGTTGTCCAAGGAAGCTGGGGATGAGGCTGATTATTTGGAGAAGGATAGAGCATATCGTTCTGAGCAGGATGTATTTGAGGATTACACAGCTGAGGAACGCAACCGCCTATTTGGTGCACCACCGGCAACTGTATGGGACAATCTTTCCGCTCTTGATAAGTACACTGACAAGCGTGAAGCAATTACCTCTTCTGGTGCATTTACTGATGCAATTATCGAAGCCTTCAAGGAGGGTGCCCTTACCCGTTGGAAGACTGAGCTGATTGCCCGCATTATCCCTGAGAACCGTGATATTGTTCGTGCCGCCAAGGAGATTAAATCCGAGTATGTCACTGACCAGGATGCTTATAACTGGAACAAGATTAATGAGCTCCGTTACTATTTGGCCAAGGACAGCATTGATGAGAAGTCCCTTTTCACGCTACTGATTAATGCACTTAACGAGGGAGATTATGAAATGGCCTCCGGTTTGCAGGTAGAGATGTACGACCGCATTGAGGAGCTTAAATCCCTCTATGATGCTTATGTGAAGAATATAATTTAATAATCCTTTACCACCTTTGTGACCTCCATATCAGGAAGATTATTCTTCGGTATGGGGGTCATTCTTGTTGGGAAGCCTTGAATTGTCTGAAAATTTGACGCAATTATAAGGAATATGATAGAATAAGCCTATATTGAAAGCGAAACGAGAGGTGATTTTTTGAGATTTGGCAAGCTGAGTATTTGCGCATTGATTTGTGCAATGGTTATGCTGTTTTGTGCCTCAGCTCTGGCATCCGGTATTTTAGTCAAGGAAGGCTCAACTGGCGCAGATGTGGTAACAGTACAAGCATTGTTAAAGGAAAAAGGTTTTTTCTCTGGTAAAGAAGACGGCATTTGTGGACCGGAAACGGTGAAGGCAATTAAAGCATTTCAGAAATCTGAAGGGCTGGTAGTAGATGGTATTTGTGGTCCACAGACCTATAAACGTTTGGACCCTTATGCTCAGGAAAGAGATATTGATAGGGGCGTTGAAGGGGGACGGGCTGTGTTTGTTCATGCAACGGCATACAGTCCCGAGGAAACCAGTGGCGTAACAGCATTGGGTACCGCGGTAAGAAAGGGAATTATTGCTTCGGATCCAAATGTTATACCAATGGGGACTAAAGTGTATATCCCCGGTTATGGTGAGGCTGTAGCCGAGGATTGTGGTAGTAGCATAGTTGGTAACATCATTGACATTGCATTTGATACTCATGCAGAAGCAATAGCTTTTGGCAGACAGGATATTGAGATTTATATTTTAGAATAAAAAACGCGGCCCTGAAGGGTCGCATTTTTTATTCTAAAATATATCAGCGGTTGCTGTTTTTGTTGGTGTACATCATGGTATCCGCGTTATGTATGATGTCGGCTACTTCATTTTCAGTATTAAAGATTTCATAGCCAACTGATACAGTAGGAAGGCTTGGCTCCTTGCGGCGAAGTTCATCCAAGAGCGCATTGAAATGGTTATTTAGCTTAAGGACAGTTGCCTCATTGTGGAAGCTGTTTTTGTTTAAAATGACACAGAATTCGTCTCCGCCTATACGGTAGCAGAGTCCCCGTGACATGTAGCAACGTAAAATCGTCTTGGAGATTTTTTTCAATACCGTATCACCATAGGCATGTCCGTAAGTATCGTTGACACTCTTAAATTTGTCTATGTCAAAGATTATAAGGGCCGTACGATAGTTCAGGTTAGCCAAATGGTTCTCATAGGAACGACGGTTTAACAGTCCGGTCAGGCCATCACTTTGAACCACCAATTCAATGTAGTAGATATAAAATAGCACGCAGCAGGTGGTTACGGATAACCAGGCCGTTTTTACGTCGCCGTCCATTGTATTGGCAACAATACCAATAAACAATGAGCAGAAGGCTGCGATAAGTGAACTGAGATTTCTGTTTTGGTATTTTCGTGAGAAAAGGTAGGCTTCGAAGAACATTATGGCAATGGCTATAGTGTAGCAGATGATGTATATGAAATAATATTCACCGCGGCAATAATAATTTCCCTCATCAATGTAATATATGGCGCCAGTCCAGATAGAGGAAAATTCCAGCAATGCATGGAGCAGCAGAAACATAATAACAATACGACTATGTTTTATATTTCCTATAGCATATACCCACAACACCACCAGGCTGGGGGCAAGACTAAATTCTATTGCACTGAACAAAGTATGGAGCCATGCAGGGAATAAAGGATTTCCATTGGCAAAATATGTAAGCCACTCCAAAAAAGAAACGAAGGTGATAATGGTAAAACTAATACAAAAACCTTTTCGTGCATTATGTGTAACTATATTTGAATTGTTGATATGTACAATCATTATTATACTCAGTACAATAGTAATAAGTACAACTGTTGAATAAAAAGACATTTTGATACTCCTAAAAAACAATCCGTGAGTATTATATCACGAAATAATAATAAATAATAGAAGTAAGCATAAGGTCCCAAAGAAATTTTATAAAATTTTTCTATACGATAATAGGCGTTATATAGTATAATACTTAAAAAAATATGTAAGTTTTTGTAATTCTTTTAATTTGATGTTTGTAAACTGATTATATTACTTTTGAACGCTATATCATGGTTTTTGTGAAAGGGAAAGCGAGTGATTGTATGTATACGTATTTACAGGAGGTTCATCACAAAACGGAATTGCTTCCATTTGCAAGTATTTCAGATGCTGTTCGCGATAGTTATGATGTAAGGTCTATAGGTAATGCAGTTCCAAAGAGCTTTTTGCGTCGCCTGTTGGTGCTTCTTGAAGACGAGAAGGGACATATATTTTATGCTCAAAAGCCTGAGACTATTTATATGATTAACCGGGTGTATGGGTGTAAACAAGAGATTTTGGATATTTTTGCCAAGATAGACAAGGTATTGGAAAAACATCCGGGTGTTATTGTGACAATTGGTGATAATGAATATGTTATGAGTCGGACTATGCCCAAACGCATTCCTATTGCACGGGAGAAAATGAAGCGTATTTCCATCGATGATATTTTATGAGGAGGATAGAGCCTTTTTATGGGCTCTATTTTTTTATCACATTTTATTTTCTCTTGACTATAGGAAGAAAATTTAGGAAAATATAGTATAAGAGTATAACTATGTTTTAAATTACATTAGTTTAGGGGAGGCACTTGCCTTATGGGAGTTGTGGAAAGGGTATCTGCTCTTGATACAAGCGTAAAAGAATATTTATGGCGGTTTACCGAAGGAAAGGATAATGCTGAGTCCCATAACAGGGAGTTGCTACAGGCTCTCAGGGAAAGTATGGACTGTGGTCTTGCTTTTGTTATGACCAGAAATTCGGCTGGTGACAGTATTTCTGTTGCAGAGGTGAGCTTTGAGGCCGGTGATGACAAGCTGTCCGGTGCTGAGTTTGACGTTGACAGTCACGAAGCCCAAAATATTATTCAGGTTTTGGATGAAAACTCCATTGGTACTGAAGGTCTGTCTTTTTTAGGGGAGAATTTTAACAATTCTGTTATGTATTATGCTGTTGTGGTTATGGATGAGTTATGGGGCCTTGTCGGCGTTATGGATATCCATAATCAGGAACGCGTTTGGTCCAGTGAGGAGAAGCTGTCACTTTCCAAGGTAGGCAAGATTTTCGCTCTTCAGGTTGAAAATGTTCACCTGAAGGATGCTTTGCTTCGTACTGAAAACGCCAATAAGGCTAAACAGCAGTTTCTGTTCGATATGTCCCATGATATTCGCACTCCGATGAACGCAATTATTGGCTTTGCCACTTTGGCAGGAAGCCATCTTCAGGAAGTTGAGCGGGTTCAGGCCTATCTGGATAAAATTGTAGCCTCCAGTAAGCATCTTCTTAGCTTGTTTAATGACGTACTTGATATCACCCGTATTGAGGATGGTCGGGTTCATCTGGAGGAGATGCCACAGTCCTTGGGGGATATGATGAATGACATAAAGAATATCATTCAGAATCAGGCTGCTGCCAAGGAAATAAATTTTTTGATGGAAACCGTTGGGGTAGTTCATGAGCGGATTTTCTGTGATCGCCTGCGGTTAAATCAGGTGCTTTTGAATTTAATTAGCAATGCTGTCAAATATACCAACCAGGGCGGTGATGTAACCGTTACCATCAGTGAGGTTCCTTCAAACAAGGAAGGCCATGTGTCCATTGATTTTGAGATTCGGGATAACGGTATTGGTATGAGTCCGGAGTTTGTGGAACATATCTTTGAGCCTTTTGAACGCGAACACAATGCCGCCAGCAATGTAGTTCAGGGTACTGGCCTTGGTATGGCCATTACCAAAAGCATCATTGACCTTATGGGTGGTGACATTGTTATTAACAGTACCCAGGGAGAAGGTACTCAGGTGCTGTTGCATCTGGATATGAAGCTACAAAGCGATGTTTATCTTGACGGTGGCGTGGAGCAGCTTCCGGAGTTGGTGGGCAAGAGGTCCCTTATTGCTGTTGATTCTGATGATACGTGTACGAGTCTTGTGGGGATTTTGGAAAAACTTGGTTCACAGGTGGAGAGCACCCTTTCTTCGGATAAAGTACTGCTTCTTGCTGAGGAGGCAAAGGAAAAGGGTGAGAGATACGATGCTTACTTTGTCAGCTGGCGTATAGATGATAAGGCCGTTGGCCTTGAAATAATAAAGAAGCTCCGTCAGCTTGTTGGCAATGATGTGCCGATGTTCCTCTTAACTGATGGTATGTACTCCGGCGTTGAGGAAGCAGCATATAGTTCAGGGGTTTCTGCCTTTATTGAAAAGCCTCTTTTCCTGTCAGATGTGAAGAAAAATATCAAGAGTGCCATGAATATTCATGACACTGAAACCGAGGAGCGCTCCATTGCCCAGGAAGAATTCATGGGAAGACGTATTCTGCTGGCAGAGGATAATAAGATGAATCAGGAGATTGCCATCACCATTCTTGAGGAGGCAGGCTTCTTTGTAGATTTGGCAGAAAACGGGGAAGTGGCAGTAACCAAGGTTACCAATCATCCACCAAGGCATTATGATATAATCCTCATGGATATTCAGATGCCTATTATGGATGGCTATGAGGCCACCCGCCAGATTCGCGCCATGGAGGAGGAAGGCAAGAAGGATGTGCCTATCATTGCCATGACAGCGGATGCCTTTTTTGAGGACCGTCAGGCAGCGTTGGCCTGTGGTATGAATGAGCATCTTGCTAAACCGGTGGATGTGGAGAGACTGTTTGCCATACTGAAATCTCTTTTGGTTTAAGATTAAACAATAAAATATTCCAAATAAAAATAGACTGCTTCGGCAGTCTATTTTTGCATCTCATAAAGCTTTTTCTGTATTTCGTTGTAGGCATCCATTGACATAACAACCAGATTTTTATCATTGGACCGTTGTACGAAAATGGTTTCCTTTTCATCTGTGGCTTTATCAGCATAGATGGTAAATTCCTTCAAAAAATCAGATGATGGAACAGCTATCATAGAACCCCTCCTTTTAGCATGAGGTTTTTCCAAGCCTTGGATGGCTGGTAGGTCGCAGGCTTCTGAGGCGAATGGTTTTTATGGCTTCATTAAGATCCATATCATCTCTGGCAGCCTCGTACTCATATACGCATAAGGGATGGTCCATCCCCAGTTCACTGGCAGGCATGTAGACAAATTCTGCCGTTTCATTGTCACCGAAGATTACGCCAGCCCTAAGCTGTGATTCAGTCATTGTGGCCATGGTGAACCTCCTTTGTTTAGAACATATCCCGTTTCCATAGCAAATAGCCGCAGATAACCACCAATACACCGGCAATGCCAAATATATAGCTGAAAGCCCAAGTACTTTCTGACATTGGTACAGGCACATTCATGCCGAAGAAACTGGATATAACTGTTGGTATCGCCAACAAAATGGTGACAGCAGCCAAAAATTTCATGACCTGATTCAGGTTGTTGGAAATAATGGAGGAGAAGGTATCTGCCAGACGGGCAAGAATTTTGCTGTACATCTCAACCATTTCCTTGGCCTGTTTATTTTCGATGATAACGTCCTCCAGCAAATCCTCGTCCTCCTCGTAATATTTCAGCATAGGCTGCATGGTGGAGTTGGTCCTTAGGCGCATGAGCTTGTCCAGCACCGCACCGTTGGATCGCAGGGAAGCGTTAAAGAATGTCAGTGATTTTTGTAATTCCAGGAGCTTTAGAATTTCCTGATTTCTCATGGAATGACGCAGGTTGCGTTCAATCTCATCGGACTGCTTGCTTATCTGACGCAGATAGCTAAGGTAGAAGGTGGCAGAACGATAAAGAATCTGGAACAGGAACCGGGTCTTTTTGAAGGTGCGGAAGAACCGGGCATTCTTTTCGTTGAAATATGAAAGCACCGGGGTTTCTTCCAGACATACAGTAATTATATATTCTTCAGTGACAATAATGGCCAAAGGCAGAGTATCGTAGCCGCCTTCTTCCCGTATAACAGGAACATTGGTCAAAATCATGACACTGTCGTCCTCAATATCAATATGGGAGCGTTCCTCATCATCAAGTGCTGAACGGAGGAAATCAGGTTCAACCTCGGTAAGGTTGCCTACCACTTTCAATTCGTATGGTGTAGGGGCAACAATGTTAATCCAGGCACCGTTTTCCAAAGTTCTCAGACTTAACTCAGTGAGGGGACCATTCTCGTGTGATTTGTAAATTTTGAGCATTATGGTACTCCTTTCCATTTGAAAGAGACCATAAGCCCTTGCAAAATCCTGTTATTTGATAAAATAATGGCAGGAGAAAAGGGATACGGTCTCAGTATTTTTTATTAATTCACCCGGGGGTTCCGGACTAGGATAATCTGTATCCATTTTTCCTCACCAACTTTTCATTTTATTATTGTATATATTTAAAGACCATTAAAATATTACTACCAGAGTCGGTTTTCGTCAATGGTTTCAGGTACAAAGAATATTTTGCTGGTAGCAAAATTTGAACAATGGCGTTATAATAAATCGGTTGAATCATGTTTAGGAGGTATTTTATGCAAAGGAAACGTTCTGCATCCACTATAAAAATTGGTGCAGTGTTAATAATGATGGCTTTGTTTTTGATAATATACCTGATAAATCCCGCCTTCTTTAATGAGCTGTGGGCAGTATGTCTCAGCGGTGATATGAAGCAGGTGGCAGATTATATAAATTCCTTTGGCCCCTGGGCCATGGTGTTCAGCTTCCTTTTGGTGCTGTGCGTCAATGCCATAGGATTTCCCCCCGCCATTATTTTTTCTTCGGCCAATGCACTGATTTTTGGCATAGTACCGGGAATTATTCTGGCCTGGCTGGCTGAAACAGTAGGAGTGGTTATCAGCTTTTTGTTGTTGAGATTTTTATTTAGGGATGCGGCAGAGGAGGTTATTGCCAAACATTCCTATTTAAAGAAGATAGATGATATGAGTGGCAGAGAGGGCTTTAAAATAATGCTCATTGCCCGTCTGGTGCCATATCTTCCATCAGGCCTGCTAAATGCAGTGGGTGCTCTCAGCAAAATGAGTCTAAAGGATTATACTCTGGCGGCCCTTATCGGCAAGCTGCCCTCCACTGCCATTGAGGCCATGATTGGTCATGATGCGGTAACTGCCAGTGAAAATCCATATCGTCTGGTATTTAATATCGTGCTGGCTGTGGTGGTGGTAGGCTCTTTTTTCCTTTACGAAAAGCGCAAGAAAAAACAGCAGAATGTTGAGGATTGATACGAGTTATGAAAAGAATTTTTTTTCTGGATAATTTAAAGGCATTTATTATTTGCCTGATGATAGTTTTTCATATAGCCATGAGCTATATGCAGTATGCCCCTGAATGGTGGTATGCGGTGGATAAAAGTAATCCGCAGATGTCCTTTACTGTGTTTGTTGTCTGGGCGGACATTTTTATAATGCCGGTTATGTTTTTTATTTCCGGTTATTTTGGCATCATGTCCCTTTCCAGACAACCAGCAAAAAAATTTTGGACATCAAAGCTGATGCGGATAGTTATTCCTTGGGTCCTCGGTGTTATTATACTGGCACCTGCTGTTACGTATCTGATCTTTTTGACCAGACATGTGCCACTTCCTTTTATGGAATTTTTGAATAAGGTGTTTTTCTTCGGGCCTCTTTTTTCCCACACCCAGTATTGGTTTTTGGGGACTTTGTTTTATCTATATATTCTTTTGTTTATTGTGGCAAAAATCAAACCGGTTATTAAGGAAAAACTCACACCGGCTGCTCCAGGGAAGGTGTTCTTTTTGATAATTGCCATACTTTCGTACACCCTGACGGTGGGAGCTTATTATTTGGTGGGAGGCAACAACGATAACTGGTCAAAGGTATGGCCGATTTTCCTTTATCAGCCCACAAGGATTTCTCTTTATGTTATATATTTCTTTGCCGGCGTATATGCCTGGAGAAAGCAGTGGTTTACGGAAAAGGGGTTCAGACTGGATCCCACAGTCTGGATACCAGCCTTTATTTTTACTGGAGCATTTTATACTGGATACGCCTTGTTTGGGCAGCTGACAGCTTCTCCTGTAGCCTTTATGGTGATTAAGTCAGCCCTTCATAGCTTGTTTGCCATGGCCTCTGTATTTGGCCTGTTGGCATTGTTCCAGTCCAAGCTGGATTATACCAATGGATTTTTGAAGGCAGTCAGTGATAATTCATATACCATGTATTACGCTCACATGGGATTGGTTATGCTGGTGGTATGGGCTCTTATGGGGGTGGCTTTGCCAGTGTATGTAAAATACATTTTTGCTTGTATATTGGGCCTGGTGGTTACCTATGTAGTAGGCAGAATACTGATGTTTCTTCCGTTCTTCGCCATTAAGAAATAACGTGGCCAGACCTTTGAAAAATCTTGATTTTGCTTTGTATTACTCTGTATAATTATTAGCGGAGAATTGTGTAATGGAGGTTTATTAACAGAATGAAAAGAAGCTATGGCACGTTAATCGTGTTTGTAATAATTGGTGCCATTCTTGGCGGTATAATTGGCGATTTGCTGACAGGAGTGGATGCCTTGTCCGGCGTAATGCCGTACCTGGTTCATACATATCCGGTGCTGGATATGACTCCGGCCACATTGAATCTTTATGTGATCAAGCTGACTGTTGGCTTGTCTTTTACACCAAACCTTATGAGTATTTTAGGTATGGTAATTGCTATTATTTTGTTCCGCCGTTATTAAGAGGTGCATGATGATAATATTGGCGTCAGCATCTCCCCGCAGGCGGGAGCTTTTGGAGCAAATCGGCTGTAAATTTGAGGTTATAACAAGCAACGCCGATGAAATTACAGATGCCGGTCTGGAGCCTCACCAGCTGGTAGTACAAAACGCGCATTTAAAGGCAGCAGCTGTGGCAGCTGAGCATCCGGAATATCCGGTGCTGGGCTCAGATACAGTTGTAAGCCTTGATGGACATGTATATGGTAAGCCTCGGGATAAGGAGCATGCCAGAGAAATGCTTAAAGCTTTTTCCGGAAGAACTCACCAGGTTATAACTGGTATTGTTCTTGCATGGAAGGGTAAGTTCTGGCAGGCATGGGAAACGACAGAGGTTGTGTTTTCTCCTTTATCCGCAGATCAGATTGATGCTTACATAGCCACTGGAGAGCCGGCTGACAAGGCTGGAGCCTATGCTATTCAAGGCAGGGCGGCTGTGTTTGTAGACGGAATCAGAGGTTCTTACTCCAATGTCGTAGGTTTGCCGCTCCATTGTCTTGATGGTCTTGCCCGGAAAGCGGGGATTGATTTATATGACAATGGTGAAGGATCTTCCAGTTGATGACCGTCCACGGGAGAGGCTTATGGCCTATGGCCCGGGAATTCTCAGCAACGCTGAGCTTCTGGCAATATTGCTAGGAAGTGGATCCAAGGAAAAGTCGGCAATGCAGTTGGCTCAGGATATTCTGAGTCAGCATCGTGAGAGCGGGGTATTGGCTCTGGCTACAATGTCTGTAGAGGAGCTGATGGAGTACAAGGGTATTGGCTCAGCTAAGGCCACATTATTGGCTGCAGCGGTGGAGCTTGGTAAAAGACTGGGGTTAAATACCACAGCTCAAAAACCTGTTGTGCGTTGTCCCGCTGATGCGGCGGATTATGCAATGCCCAGGCTGCGTTTTCAGCAGCGTGAGCATTTTGCTATCATACTGTTGAATATCAAACATCATATTTTGTCCATGCCAATTATATCCATAGGCAGTCTGACAGCTTCAGTGGTTCATCCACGGGAGGTGTTTAAGGCAGCTGTCCAAAATTCTGCGGCGGCTATGATACTGGTTCACAACCATCCCAGCGGAGATCCCTCTCCCAGCAAGGAGGATTTGAACATTACCAGGCAGCTAATGGAGGCTGGAAAGCTAATGGATATACCTGTACTAGATCATATTGTCCTGGGAGATAATAAATATATTTCCCTTAAAGAGGAAGGTATGATACAATGACATGTGGCTCATTATTTTTGGGCCAAATTAAAAGAAACAATATATAGGCTTTGAATTAATCGAAATGCCTACCACTTATATTGAAGGGAGTTATTTATTTATGTGGAGTTTATTTGGTGGTTTATCCCATGATATGGGTATTGATTTGGGTACTGCAAACACCTTGGTACATGTTAAGGGCAAGGGTATTGTTCTTCGTGAGCCATCTGTTGTTGCGATAAAGAGCGATAGTGGTGAGGTACTGGCAGTAGGTGATGATGCTAAGCGTATGCTGGGCCGTACTCCAGGCAGCATCATTGCAATTCGTCCTATGAAGGATGGCGTTATTGCTGATTTTGATGTAACTCAGGCTATGTTGAAATATTTTATCCGCAAGGCAATGAACACCAAGTCTTTTGTTCGTCCTCGCGTGGTTGTAGGAGTTCCTTCCGGTGTTACCGAGGTTGAGAAGCGTGCTGTAATCGATGCTGCCCAGCAGGCTGGTGCCCGTGAGGCATATTTGATTGAGGAGCCTATGGCTGCCGCTATTGGTGCAGGCCTTCCAGTTGAAGAGGCTACTGGCTCCATGGTAGTTGATATTGGTGGTGGTACTACTGAAATCGCTGTAATTTCCCTTGGCGGTATTGTAACCAGCTGCTCTATCCGTATCGGTGGTGACGAGATGGATTCTGCGATTATACAGTACATCAAGCGCGTATATAATCTGATGATTGGTGAGCGTACTGCTGAAGAGATCAAGATTACTATTGGCTCTGCTATCGTAAATCCAAATGCTGATAAGACCATGGACATTCGTGGCCGTGATTTGGTAAGCGGTCTTCCTAAGAATCTTACCATCAGGGCAAGTGAAATTCGTGATGCTCTTAGTGAGCCTGTATACAAGATTATTGATGCTGTAAAGGGTACTTTGGAGAAGACTCCACCTGAATTGGCAGCAGACGTAATGGATCATGGTATTATGATGACCGGCGGCGGTGCTCTCCTCAGCAATTTGGACAAGCTCCTTAGCAATGAAACTGGTATGCCGGTATTGGTATCCGAGGATGCTCTTTCCTGTGTTGGTGAAGGTACTGGCCGTTCCTTGGAGAACATTGAGCTCCTGAAGCGTGTTGTTATGACTACAAAGAAGTTGAGATAAGATGAGCAGGATTAGACGGGATAATAATTCACGGAAGACAACCTGGATGCTCGTGGTGGTAGCTCTAAGTATCTTTGTGATTATTTTTTTCGCCGCCCGTGGCCGTATGACACCTGTTTTGACCAGTCCTGCTGTGGTTTCGGCTTTGGCTCCGTTTCAGCGGGCCATTTCCTGGGCTGGGTCCCAGGTCAACGGTGTGGCTACAACTATATGGGAAGTTGCAACTGTATATTATCAGAACAAGGAGCTTCGTGAAGAGGTTATTACCCTGCGTCAGCAGAATCTTCAGGCGTATGAATACGCAGCTGAAAATATGCGTCTAAGGGAAATGCTTAATTATAAGACTACAGCGGTTCAATTCGATTTGATGCCAGCCAAGGTTATTGGTCGGGAGTCTTCCACTTGGACCAGCATGATTGTAATTAATCGTGGCTCCTCTGATGGTATAGCAAAGAATATGCCAGTGGTAACGGAAAAGGGCCTTGTAGGTGTGATTACTGAGGTGTCTCCAAATGCCTCCAAGGTTCAGTTAATCCTTGATCCACGCTCATCTGTGGGTACCTTGGTGCAGCGTCCGGAGTCCAGGGTTGCCGGCATTGTTCAAGGCAATCCAAGTGATCCTATGCTTCCTCAGATGATCAACATTCCCCGCAATGCAGATGTAATTGAGGGGGACGTTATTGTTACTTCAGGCTTTGGTGGCGTTTATCCAAAGGGATTGCTTATAGGCTCTGTAGCCAATATTCAGAATGATGATGGTGGCCTTTTGGAGATTGCTTATCTTTACACAGCTGTAGATTTCCAGAAGCTGGAGGATGTACTTATCATTACAGCCTCCCGTGAAGCACCACCAGAGCCCTTGACTGCTCCTAAACAGACCCCTGGAACGGAGACTGACAAGGACGGCAATCCAATAGGTGGGGATGGAAACTGATGAAGAATTTTCTGGCCTGGCTATTATTTGTTTTAGTAGTTTATGCATTTCAGTCCGCCTTTATGCCATTGGTGTATTTTTATGGTATTGGGCCGGATTTAATATTATTGATGACCAGCTCCATAGGCTTCCTCAATGGGAAAAAAGTAGGCAGCTTCGCTGGTTTTCTGCTGGGTCTTTTTGAAGATCTGGTCACAGGGACTTTTTTTGGATTAAATGCCTTTAACAAGCTCATTGTAGGTTATGTATGCGGTGTTTTTTCCACCAGGGTGCTGAAGGACAGCTTTGGACTGCCAGTTACGGCATCAGTCCTGAATACAGCGGCAGTTTTCCTTATGACTGAGGCTATAATGCTGCTGTTGGGGTACCGGTTTAATATATTTACACATTTATATACTAAGCTTGGTCCTCTTATTTGTTACAATTTAGTGTTTGCTTGGCCGATACATTGTGCCGTAAGATGGCTGCATAAAAAAACAGCAGATAAGAAATAACGAGTGTGGGAGTTTTTTGAGTGAACACAAACACAAATAATATAGAATTTGGCGGCCGCCTGCGGGTAATTGGCTATATTATTGTGCTGGTTATTGCAGTGCTGATAGGTCGCATTGGTTATTTACAGCTATATGATGGTGAACATTATGCAAGCCTTGCAGATGGTAATCGCATTCGTATAGTACCTGCAGTAGCTCCCCGTGGCACGTTTTATGACAGAAACGGCAATATGATGGTCACCAACAGACCTGGTTTTGCAGTGTCTTTGCTGCCATTGACGGAGCCAATTTCTGATGAGGTTATAAATCGCCTTTCAGCGCTTCTGAAGGTTCCAACGGGGACTATAAAGGAAAAGATTGATGCCCATATAGGCTTTGATCCTATTCGTATAAAGACAGATGTAGGTCCTGAAATTCTCAGTATTATCGCTGAGCAGAAGGATCTTTATCCCGGAGTAGTGGTGGAGGTTCTGCCAATACGGGAATATATTTACAAGGAACAGGCTGTACACGTATTTGGTTACGTTAGTGAAATTAACGATGCTGAGCTGGAGGCCAAAAAAGATTCTCCTCACAAATACAAGATGGGAGATATTATTGGTAAGGCCGGTTTGGAACGGGTATATGATTTGGAGCTGCGCGGTGAAGACGGCGGCGAGCAGGTGGAGGTAGATGTTACTGGTAAGCCTGTGGAGATCCTTGGTAAGAAAAATCCTGTTCCTGGTTCTGATCTCTATCTGACCATTGACAAGGATATTCAGGCAGCCGCAGAAAAGGCTGTGGATGAACAGCTGGTGGCTGTAGGTGCCAAAGCAGCGGCTGTGGTGGTTATGAATCCACAGACAGGTGAGGTGCTGGCCATGGTCAGCCGTCCATCTTTTGACCCTAATTTGTTTGTAGGTGGTATTTCCTCAAAAAATTGGAATGCCATTAATAATAACCCAAATCATCCAATGGATAACAAGGCTATTACTGGTGAATATCCACCTGGTTCGACCTTTAAAATTGTTACTGGTACTGCGGCTCTGGCAGAGCA
>DFHJ01000100.1 GCA_002372665.1 Anaerovibrio lipolyticus | reverse complement strand
TGGTTGGTCAAAATCAAAGGCATGGGGATTACCGGTAGCCTTATTGGCAAATACCGGCAACCGTTCATACACATCGGTAATACGATCAAGACCTGTTGCCACATCATTCAGCAGCTCCATATCATAATATAACTCCCGTTTGGACAGCCTTATCTGACCATTATTCAGGGCCTGTAGCCATTTTACAGCCAACTCGGAGGAATGGTCACGCAACAGTTGGTCAAGGATTAGCTGACGTTTATTTTGCTGTTGTTGTCTTTCTTCCTGTTTGCTTACAAAATCGTTCGGCAGCAAGGATAATATAAATTTCTCTAAGTCAATACCCTCAAAGCGAGTTTTAGCCCAGGCATTGGAAAACTCACGGAAAGACACTCTGGCTTGACATTTGATGTCCCGCCGTAAAAGTGCCCCTAAATCGCACTGTTCCTTTTCCGATAATTGACTTAAGTTGACAATACCACCGAAGTGCCCCAGGCTACGATATTTGCTGGAAAACTCCCTTACCAGCCTCATAAGGACAGGATGGGCCTTAAAATATTTAACAGCCTCCTCCTGTAATTCATCACTCATTTGCTGTATCCTCCACCATTACCTGCTTGGTGTTGCCATCCCAATGATAACCCAATACCGAAACGTAATTTGCATTGAGTGGACGGAGCAATTCATATATATTCAGGCTTGGCACCACATCATAATCCCCCCATATTGCCTGGGAATTCATTATATAATTAAAGCCCATTTGCTCCACCAATCTAAACATATCACGCATATTTTGTTCATCCACCCCGGCAAAGGCTTCATCCAGGGTAATAAGTCGCGGTGCGTCATTACCGGCATCCAAATAGCGGGAATACGCCGCAGAAAACAGCGGAACATACATTGCCATGGCCTTTTCGCCACCGCTAAACCGGAAAAAAGCCTTATCCGTAAGCTCACGCCGCTTGATTTGCTCTCCCTTGTCATAGTATAGGCGAAATCTGAACCACTGACGATAATCCAACTGTTCCTTAACTGAAGCCTGGAAGGCATCAGCATCCTTTTCCATTATTTCCGCCATCTCCCTGGCCTTTCTAATCCTGGAAGAAAAATGCTGCTCAAGCCGCTTCATATCATCCTCCTTCATCAGCTCCGGATCACTGTGGAGGAGTTCCACCAGTTCGGCCGTATCCATCTCTTCCTCATCATCTCCAGTCAATGGCTTCCATTCCAGCCTGAACCGCAACGCACTGGATGTCTCACTTTTGTTCATTAGATTATTCATTTTCTTTATCCAGTCCTCAGCTCCATAAATTTTCTCACTGATGGTACGACCGATACTATTGAGAATAATCTCCTGATAAATCTGCTTATCCTGCTCCGACAACAGATTTTCCTGCTCTAATAAATGTGCTTTTAGCTGTTCCAGCTGTTCATAAGGGCTTAATGACTTTCCACCTATGTCAGTAACTGCCAATTGGCGAACTGCATAATCACGCAGAGCTTCCCAGCGGGGTAAGAATTGTTCCTCCTCCTCAGGAGAAAGTGAAATAAATTCGCCAACATCATCCATGGATTCCCGCAGAGAAAAGCGATATTCGGCAATTTCATCCCTATGCTGCGCATACTGGTTCTCCACCCGTTGGGCCAGAGAATGAAGTGACTGACTATCACGGTTTTTCTGACGTTCCTGAATAATTTTCCGTAAATCCTTCTTGTCTCCCACAAAAAAGCCCCGTTGCAGTTCAGCCTGTAAAAGGCCATCCCACTTTTCCCGCAGATGACTATATATGTTCTGATCCCTGTCCAAATGATTAAGTTCGTTGATAATAGTGGCCTTATTGCGTTCATTTTCTCCCACCAGCCTGGAAACCTCCATCAGCTCCTGAGGGATTTTAGCCAAGCGGGAAATAACCGCACTAATACGAGCCTCAATAGCAGCTGCATCCATTTCCTCCAACTGCATGGTCAAGGCCTCAATGTTTTTCTTTAATTGTAATATTGTTGATTCCTGATTTTGTAGCTCTCCCTTTAATATATCTACCTCACTGCTGACATATTCCACATCACTCTTGTGCTGGCTCACCAGCTCTGCCGTATGGGCGTAATCAGCCTGTAAAAGGGTAAGCTGGCTAAAATCCTCACCATATTCCTCCATCATGGTTATAGCTTCCTCGTAGGCCTGCACAGAAAAAACTAACGTGGTTTCTCCCCGCATTTCTGCTATATCCAACCGTTCCCGGCGCAGCTCCAGAGTAAGTTGTTTTTGATGTTCATCCTTTTCTTGAATCCGAAGCCGCTGCTGCTCTATTTCGTTAGCCTTACTTCTGGCTTTGTCATAAAACTGTTGGGCTTTCTGATGAGATGGAAACTCTTGCTTAGCCTTCCCCAATTCTTCATTTTTTAACAGCAGCTCCTGCTCCCTTCCATGTTGCCGGGTTAACTGGTCAGTCAAGCTGGCTATTTCCTGCTCCTTAGCCTCGATTTGCTGGCGACGATGCTTTTCCCGGGCTTGCTTACCGATAAATAACGCCTCTGGCCGTTCAGCCGCTCGTCCGGCAATGCTGCCAAGACAATAACCGCCCTTTTCCAGATTCAATGACGTACCACCAAGAGAAGGATAAAGATTATCATCCACCGCTATGCTGGCCAAAATATCAGCAATACGGGCTGGAGACAGTCCACTATCCCCAGGAACCGGCTCCAAATAATTTATAAGGGAATCAGCCAGCATAACAGGTTCACCACTAAACAACACGTTTCCCCGCATGTTCTCTGGTAACTTATGAGCCATCTCATTATTTTCCAAAATTATTGCATTTAACAATCCGGCTTCCAATAAGGCAGACTCCATTCGCTCCCTGGTGCGGCCCGGTACATTAGACCGAAACTCCGTGGCTTCATATAGTGGCAAAAATTTAACTCCCTTTTGCTCCAACGAGTCTCTGGCTTGCTTATATGCCTCCCCCAGTTCCGGTTCAGCTTCCTTCTTCTCCCGAAGAAGTCGCAACTCCTCCTGCTCCCTGGTCAGGTTTTCTTCAATATACTGAATGTCAGCCCGCACCCGACCTATAGCTGCATCCAATTCCCGCTGGTGATGGCTGACCACCTCACTAAGCTGCTTTTCTACCTCCAGCCACTGAGTGGAGGAATACAACTCCCGGAGGCAACCCACCAATTGGTTTTCCTGAGCCCCAGTGAAGGAAATGGCCCTCTGCCAACTGGTTTTCCATTCGTAAAAGGCCTTAATAATATTTTCCCGTTCTCTTTCCAATTCCTCCATTAATTGCTTATGTTCGTAGGAATATTGGTCGAGACGACGATTTTCTTCTCCCAGTTCCCGTTCATTTTGCTGAACCCGTTGCTGAAGATTTTCGTATTCCAAAAGCCGCTTGTGCAGTTGCTGTAATGTCTTAATATAATTTTGCCGCTCATTGCGCCACAACATAAAATGACCGGCTTCATCACCGTCATCTAGCTTAAAGCCTTGACTAAGGGCTGCATGGGCTGAAAAATCCGCCTCCTGGGCCAGAGTACCTAAATTCTCCAGCATCTCAGCTACCTGCTTTTCAATCTCATATAACTTATATTCCTCGGCTTTGACCTGTTCCGATAATGACAGTTCCCGCCGACGTTTGTCAGATAGCATCTGCTCCCGATGGTTATGCTCCAGCTTTTCCCGTTCCAGCGTAAGCTGGATTTCTTTTTTCTTCTCAGCCGCCTTATAGGCTTCATTTTCCTGAAGATCAGACTGTTCCTGTCGCAAAGCTCGTTCTTCTACGGCCAATTCCTGTTGCCTTATTCTGGCACTTTCAGCCTCTTTTGAAACCCTGTCCAGTAGCTCCCTTTGTTGGGCTTCCTTCTTTTCCAAACTACTCAATATATTATCACATCTGGCTACGCCCATAGCCCGTTCCGCCACCACAGCTGTATTGTAGGTGGTATAAGCATTACAAATAGCCTGAAAGGCCCCCTGCTCCCTTTTTAATTGCTCGATGGCCAGACGAGTCTTTTCCATATTTTCCAGAGTTTCCGCCAAAGGACGCAAGTCATCATCAGAAAGTGTTGGCAATGAACCATTAAGAATTTCGTATATTACACTTGGCTTAAAATCCCGTGATAATTTTGGGCTACGCAGCTGAATCAGGAGCTTCATAAGCTCCTCATACTTTTGGATATCCTTATAGCCAAAAATATATTGATTGACCATGGCCATATATTCCCGCTGTTCCGTAGTCACCCGACCATCCTGGCCAATGGCGTTTTCCAATTCCCTTTTCGTCAGGGGTAGCTTTTGCTCCTGGCCATTTTCCGGATTTTTGCTGACGTGATACAGCTGAATATCATGACCTATACGGCGGCCATTTTGCAATATAAAGCCCCAAAAATCCACCTTGGATGAGCCACGGCGGGCATGAAGTCCTATGCCAGTAGTAATATATTGGTCGCTGTTTTCCCGCTTATATTCCAAAAACAGATAGCCGGTACGCTCATCATAATCGCTTATTTCCTTTTCCCCCAACAGATAATCATCCATGGTACGTGACTTGGAGCCAAAGCTATCCAGCCTGTCCGCCCGTTTCACCCCATCCAGCAGAACAGTCACCAGACTTTGCATGGTTACTGATTTACCAGAACCGTTACTGCCCCGCAGCAGCAGTCGGCCATCGGCAAAATAGAATTCCGCCTCATCGTAATACCAATAATTTAAAATACCAGCTCTATACGCCTGCCATCTATTTTCACTCATTCTTCGTCCCCCGATTTGCTCTTTTACTTTTTGCCAGTATAATCCGCAGGATATACCCCTTCATGGCGAAACAGAGCCGACTGCACAGTAATCAGACCATCTTCATCGACCTTCACCATACCCCAGGAAGTCATTTCCTCCAGCAATCTTTCTGATAGGCGTTTCAAACTCATCTCACGATACTCCTTTGTCCAGCCGGCTTTAGTATTTTTAGATAACTGCTCCAAATGCTCTTGCCATTGATTAATAGTCATGGGCTGTTTCACCTGCTCTGGAGAAAGCTCTCGTAAATAATGGGATAAGTGCAAAATAATATCGTGAATTCCACGAAAACGTACAGGAAATACGTCATTAAACCAAGTGGACTGCTCATGGGATACCGCCATAACCCCATTTTGATACAGCTCCAAATGAAGACCAAACCAATCCTGAATAATATCCTCAAGCCTGCCCCGTCTGTTGCGCAAATAGGCAAAGTCAGCCTCATACTCCCCCTGGCGATAAAACACCGGCTTCAATAACAATTCCCGATAAATCCGATTGCGACGATGACGCAGGGATCTGGCCTCCTCATTAGTGTCCGTGACGTAATCAGCCTCCAGCAAATCCTGCCATGAAACGTAATCCGACAGTTCCTTGGGAAATGACCGCAAAAAATAGCGGGCCAAATTAGTTACCTCATATAACGCCTCACCCGCAATAGCCCCATCGGCATTAAAGCCTTGACTTATAAATCCCGTGCTTTCATCGTCCACAATATTTATAATGCCTTCCTCCGCCAAAAAATTCAGCACTCTTATAAGGGACTTGCGCCAATTATAGGATTCCCAATTCAATCGTGGTGTATGAGCTTCCTGAGGATAGTAGGCCAACAGGGCCTCCGCCAAATCACCTAACAAAAACTGTCCCCCGGATTCATACTCCTCTAAAAAAGCCATCACACAGGCCAACAGAACATAATCCTCAATGCTTTGCATGGCAGCTATCCCCATAAAGCCCCATGGATTGGCAGGGATTTTTTCCAGCTTATAAAAATTCGCCGTTACCAATAGTGGCCAGCCACATTTTTCACGAAAAAATTGCCGTAGTGCTTTCTCATTACGGCGTATCAACAAATATTCATCCGGCATTTCCCGACGGCTAACCCAACGATTTTCCAGCAAAATCTGGGCCCCCCGCCGCAGCTCCTCCTGCTCACTAGCCTCTACCATAAATCACTGCTGTCCTTTCCTAATATAAAACTTCATGGCCGGCATGGAAAAATTCCCATCATCACAGTGAAGCACAATGGAAGCAGGATTTTCTTTATCGTAAGCCAGCTCAACCAAGGTGCCCAGCTCAGTGCGGACAGGATTTCTGTGCAATGCCCTTGCTACCCACCCAAGGAGAATCTGCCTTACCTCCCGACTTAGCACCGGCAAATCAGCAAAATCAATGACTCCATCTGAAGCAAGGTCATTTATGGTTTCCACCAATTTTCTTTGCTCGTCCAAATAGGCCTGTCGCACCGCGCTTTTTGCCTGTCCATGATCCCTGATCGGCACCTAACGCTGACGTTCCCGGTAGGTGCTCACCCTGGGCTTAAGCTCAAGGCGAGTTGGTGGCTCCTCCTCAATATGACTGTTCATGTCCTCCATTTCCCGACTTTCCGCATAAAAATGACGTCCGCCTGCAGGTCCAAAAACAATCGCGCTTAAGCAGTCAGCCTCATTCTTGGTATTAACCTGGGAAAACCAATGGGCCAAATGCAGGTACTCCGCCTTGCGGCTGCGGGAAACCTGCCTTTGCTCCGCTAAGCGTTGGGCGAATTTGGTAATACGTCGAATGGTATCCACCGTCTCCTTGGACAGCACCGACAGCTCACTTTCCCGATAATTGGTGCCCATAAACCATTCCCGCATAACCAAAAAGCTTTCCTGAAAATCATCAAAATATTCTTGGGCACTTTTTTCCTCACCCAAGCGGGGTATGGATAACTGATAATCCGTCAGCCGCTGAAACAGGCTATCTTCCAGCTCTGAATTACTGCCTTTGAATAAATTCTCCATTTTCTGGGCTGAACGCTGCAGCCCGATGACGAAATTCTGCAGATATTGAGTAAAACGGTCCTTGTATACTATAAAGGCCACTGTCTGCATCCGTTCCTCCACCTTGGTGCTTTTTAAATGGGCCAGATAATCAGAGGAGTTTTCCACCAGTGTATGAAAATAATGCTGTAAATCCTCCCAAATCTGATGCAGCTCCTCATCAGTTACCGGATTATCCGGTATCAAAAATTCCCGTAATGCCCGTAGAATGCGATCAAACTGGGTGGTCTCCAGAGAACCGCTAAATTCCTCGCCAATGGATTTAAGCTTTTCCACCATGCGCTCTATCTCTACGGTATATGGCGTACACTGATAGCGATATCGCTTCTTCTTAAAATCCACTATGGTTTTGGCCCGACTGGTCTCCTGATGGGGAATTAGGTTTTTCCAGCCCACCAATGTGGCCAGATCCTGCTCCAGCTGCTCAAAGGAATACTCCCGAAAATTAGGATCTCGCTTTAATTCATGAAATATATCCTCGGGATAAACATAGGTCTGCATGTGCTCATGGCGCTTAAAACAAAAATGCAATATTGAGCGATAACGCCAGGTATTTTCCGTATTAAGATAGCTTATTTCGGAAATTCGCCGATAATCCTGCTCGTCCATTTTTTCTCCTATCATAAAAAACTCTTTCATAGCCTTATAGCAGGGAGATAGTGTAACACATAACGATCACATTTTCGTCATTAAAACTACTGAACCACACTCGTACAGCAGTATATTTCTGCACGTATCATTCTTCGTATAGCACAACTCCGTCCCTCTTTATCGACTCCAGTAAGTCCTCATTACATGGCTCATCCAAGTCCACCACATCAAACATCAATAACGCAGGGACTATGTCAGATTCATCAACATCCAGAGTAAAGCGGACTCTATCTCCGCCGGATATGGCCAAATCAATATCGCTGCGCTCCCAATTATCACCACGGGCGCGACTGCCAAATAAAATCACCTTTTTTACTCCACATTTCCTGGCAAGCTCTATTATCTTATCCTTAACCTTTTCGGGCAAATTCATTGCCGGCACCTCACAACCAATTTTCAATCAACTCTTGACGTAGTTTTTCAAACATAACTATAAATTTGCTCTGGGTGTCTTTTATTATGGACAAGGCTATTTCATCACTATAGGAATGCACCACATTATTTCGTGCCCTTAACGCCGCGCTCCAAAGCTCTTCATCATCAATCATTTCAGCCTGAAAGGCAAGCTTAATTATGGCATTAGGTGAACCTAATTTCCGTTCTCCATAACCATTAAATTCCAACCGCTCCTTCATAGCCTTCCATGCCTGTTCAAAACAATTTTCGAACAAAGACACCATTCCAGCCTCAGTAATGGCATCATAAGGTGGTGTTTTTCCTTCAATTGTTTTTAAATTATCCAATGCTTTAAGGAAATTACAAACTTTTTTATGAACATCCGGTTGCAAATCAACCATTTGCTTTTCTTCAAACATATATTTTCCCTTTCATCCAGTTCACTATACACTGTCTAGCTCCATTATATCTGGATCTTTTTTTCAATTATACCGATTTATGGAAATAATATAGCTTACGGCCCATTTTTCCAAAGAAATCAGCAAGTAAAATCTCAAAAATAACTCTATTTTATCCTAATAAAGCGACAAGACTTTTTCAAGGGACTTTTATGATAATATTGCGACTCTTTAAAACGACTTTTATGCCAATAAGGTGATTTTTATAGAATTCTATCATCCTCTGGCGTACTCCTGCAAAATATCAGAGACACATCGTCATATAAGGCGGTATACAAATTATTCCATCATTAACTACCAAGTTTCTTGGATGAATAACATAGCATTCGCCTATCCGTTTTTGATATTTTTCTCTAAAACGTTTCAAAGAATTCGCCTGATACCTTTTTCCGGACTTTACCGCAATAGGATATATTTTGTACTTCATTTTGCTGTTATTCGAAATAATGAAATCTATTTCCATATCATTTCTGTGCTTTTCATTAGAATAATGGGTATAAAAATATAATTTATGGCCATTAGCCGTAAGCATTTGCGCTATCGCATTTTCATAAAGCATGCCCGAATTAATTGAAAGCTTGTCATTTAGAATCTGATTATATACCTCATCTTCAAGAAGCTCATTTTCATTAAATGCATGGCTTAGCAAAAGGCCTGTATCTCCCATGTAGCATTTTACATATGTACGAACCTCATTAATTGCCAACCCAACATTAGGATCGCTGCACAAAAAACATTCATTGGAAATCATAGAATCAGACAGCCAAAAAAAAGTGTCACTATAGTGCTCAGCATAGCTTCCCTCAACAATATTCTTAAATATCACTCGTTTTTCATGCTGCGACAAAAGACCTGGTATCTGGTCAAAAATCGCCAACACTTTGCTTCGGTATGCAGATTTAATTTTCATAATATCGTTACGGTATAGTTTTAAAATATCTCTTTTTTCAATGTCCGCCGCCGAAAAATCTTTGCCTTGTGACACAAAAAGAACCACTGGCTTTGGCATTCCACCGATTAAAAGATATTGTTTAAACAGAAGCATTGCCTTATTGTGCATTCCCCTATCCAGTGGCACCCTTTGTTCAAAACAATTCTTTATATACAGAATTAATGATTCCTCACCTAACGCCCGAGCAAATTCCTCCAAATCCAAGGGATACATTTTTATGCTTCTTTCCTCTGACGGAATCACTATATCCTTAACATTTTCCTTTACGGAAATTAATGATCCCGTTTCAATATAATCATATCTGCCATCAGCCACCAAATATTTAATTGCCGCCCTAGCTTGCGGAAACATTTGAACTTCATCAAAAATAAACAATGTATCACGATTATGTAATTTTACTCCAAAATGCGTGGAAAGCATCATAAACAGTGTATCCAAATCGCTCAAATACTTATTAAAATATCCCTCTACCGTTTTATCTTGTTTGGCAAAATCAATAAGCACATAGCTACTATATTCATTTTTGCCAAATTCTTCACATATCGTCGACTTCCCTATTCGCCTGGCACCTTCAATCAATATTGCCTTTGTGCCTCTGGTCTCTTTCTTCCAAGTAAGCAATTTTTCATATATTTTGCGCTTTAAAACCATGCTCTCCTCCAATTATACGCATATAATTGAATTATCATTTCTTTGATTATACGCAGTTTATCACGTTATTTGATTATACGCAAGTATATAATCCATATAATAACTTATTATACATACGTAAATATCATAGTGTGTCCATGCTGGGCGCACCACGAACAGCGGAGGGCGTGGATGCCCCCCGCTGTTTAAATGAACCACTGCTTAGATATTGGCCGATTATTTACCCAAAAATCTCCCATATTCTTCCCTACAGAGTACATGACGATAACCTGCGGAATAACCGCCTTTTTCACCTTTACCTACAGACAGTTTAAAACCGGATTTGCCTTCAAACAGCATTACACAGTCGGAACCGCCGAATAAGAAATAGCCCAGTTCGTCCCCTTTTTTCACTTTTGTCCCAGGCTTTATGGTTTCAATAAAATTAACACTGGAAACCTGCCCCATCCCCACTGGAATAACGGCCACCATTCCATAGTCTGTCATTATAAGAACACAGCCTCTTGTTTCCACACTTTGCCATGAAAGGGAATTTGATTCCAAAACATACAACTCTTTATTCTTGTCCCAATAAACAATTCCTCCAACCGCATTGGCATAAGGAATTTTATATACTGCTTCAACGACTCCGGACACAGGGAAATGATATCTGTGATAATCATCATAATTTAGATAGGTATGTGTCAATATTCCGTTGTGAAATAATTTCGCGTACTCAGCTCCCGGCTCCCCCAGCAGCTGCTCAACAGACACAAAAGTGGAATCCTTAATTATTACACCGTCTTCCCTTTTAATAGAATCAGCATAGAACCTTCCGGATTCATCGATATTCCACACGCCCTGGGGAAGGGAATCCGCAGGTGAAACAACAACCCTATCGTCGTTAGGTTCGGCAATCGGACGGGCATTTCCATTTGACAGCTTTCTGGAGAAAAATTCGTTGAATGAATGCCAGTTATCCGGTGATTCATACCACCCCTTATCAAGATTCCAGGATGGATCACGAAGAAGCATATCCAAGTATTCCTGTTTCCACGATGCTTCTGAATCCAGGAAATCCCGCCATGTATTGTTGTACTCTGTCAACCACGTATATATTGGTTCAAGGTACTCTACAGACGGATAGAACAGCTCTTTATCCTTAAGCTCTTCCAGTGGTTGATCCAAAAGCCAATACACATAGAGGATGCTCTGATCACATTTTGTGGAAAAGTTTCCGTATCGTTCCTCTGGCATGATATTCCAAGGCATACAGGTTACTGTATAGTCCAGGAAACCATAGAGCTCATTCAAAGATTGTACTGGATTGGTTTTCCTGTCCGGATTGATAATTGATGCCTGTTTAATAGACTTTTCCACCAATATTTGTATATCAGGATTGTTAATCATTACCTCCCTGAAGCTTGTGGAAGCCTTTGGCCGCCCTACAGCCGTTGAAATACCTGCTGGCTGTTCAGCTTGCGCAGCTATAGCCTCGCTTATCCACAGCGTACTCATTGCCAGCAATACAGCGCAAAACCATATTGCCACAAAGTTTTTCCTTTTCATAATGAAATCCTCCTCATGTAATCTTGCGACATCTCTTTAACACTCCGGTTTTCTCAGTTTTTCATAATTATTATATGATTATCTAATGTCTGCTCAATTATACCTTGTCCTATACAATTCTATTATCCCACAGCGTAATCCTGCCAAAACAGGATATTTCTTTCCAGCCATGCCAAATTTCGGGCAAAAGAAAACTGCTGCACATTTGTACAGCAGCACTAAGACTATTCCTTTAACTATCGACTTATTCTTCAGTTCTAAAATTCAATTTTCGCATATAGTCGCTTGCACCATAAAGGACTCTATCAACAAGTATTTCATTTTTATCTAAGCGGTAAAATGCAATGTAGACCTTATATGTAACAAAATAATATCCCGTAAAGCCATTTTCATAATATAGTGGAGAGCCGGACTTTGGATAGTCCGCCTTTGCTTCATTTTTTTCTATTAATTCATTCATATATTTTTGAGTTATCTCAAAATCATTTGATGCGTCAAGCACCTCTCTCCATACACGTTCGAGATCGCGCAGCGCCGTTGGTGAATATTTTATAACATATTTCATGGACGCTTACCACGGAAATATGCTCGTACATCTTCAGAGGAAATATATCCTTCTTCCTCTCCAGAGCATCGCCCTTCATTTAATTCACACATGAGCCTTAGCATGGCCTTGGTTTTTTCGAATTCTTCATCTTCTGCTATATCGCGAATTGTATATCTCCCCCGACCGTTTACGGTCAAATGTACCGGGGAGCCAACAGAGACTTTATCCAATATTGTATTATAATTGCGCAAATCTGAAACCGGACTGATATTAGCCATATACTCACACCCTCTATTTTTTCTTTAATAGTATCATTCGTGACTATTTTACGCAATATTTTAAGAAAAATTATTCGACTTAAAGAAAACTGCCGCACATTTATAGATTCCAGCAAGTCCTCATTGCAAGACTCATCCAAGTCCACTACATCAAACATTAACGCTTGCTCTTTACGATTATTTGTGCACCCCAATGTTGATTTAATCGTAAATGCAGTTGGAATTGACACCCGCACCTGTAAAAATTGGATTTCCGTGCTGGAAACCTCTGGCATCATATATCTTCTGCAACCTTATATGGCAAAAATATCCAAACGAATCATCAAAGCGCCAAAAATATCCAAACGAATCATCAAAGCGCCAAAAATATATTTCTTAGATACAGGTCTTTGCTCGTACTTATGCAAATGGCCCAATGCAGAAATGCTAGAAAGTTGTGCCATGAGCGGTGCATT
This sequence comes from Anaerovibrio lipolyticus, assembly GCA_002372665.1. GTDB lineage: Bacteria > Bacillota > Negativicutes > Selenomonadales > Selenomonadaceae > Anaerovibrio > Anaerovibrio lipolyticus_C. The sequence continues at coordinate 5,112 of DFHJ01000100.1, read as the reverse complement.
TTTTGAAACCTTCGTTGTTAGTGAAATAATAAAAAATGCCTATGCCTATAATTTGGATCCACACACCTTTTTATTCTACTACCGGGACATTGATCAAAAAGAAGTGGACATCATTTACACTGAACAAGGAAAAATATATCCTATCGAAATAAAAAAGGGAGTTGCCCCCAATAAACCGACAAAAAACTTCTCTGTACTAAAAAAATATGACCAGGCCATCCAGCCTGGTCTTGTAATTGATACCTGTGACAAAATCCGCCCTATAAATGAAGAAGCATGGACGTATCCGGTCTATATACTGGGATTTTGATAACAACAAAAACTGTCGTGGATATGAGCATATCACGTCCACGGCAATTTTAAATTTTTCCGACTTATTGCAACAGACTTAATACATTGCTGCTGTTTTGGTTGGATTGACTAAGCATGGTCTGGCCGGATTGGGCCAAAATTTGAGCTGTTGCCAGCTCCAAGGAGCTCTTGGCCATATCTGCATCACGGATAACAGACTCCGCAGAGGTGGTGCTTTCCTGGTCAGTTATGATATTTGCTTCTGCATGCTCCATGTGAACTATCTGGGCACCGATTAAGGTGTTGGCGTCAATAAGGTATTGCAGCCCCTTGTCCAAGGTGCCCTCTATCTTTGGTGGTCCATCGGTACCTAATAGCTTCTCCCTTTTTTCACTGGTCATTACGCTGTAATCATCCAGAGAATAAGTGCCCACTCTATAGCCAAATATCTGATCCATAGTAGTTTGTGGGATTCTGACATGAATATTGGCACTGGCGCGGTCAGTATGGTGGATAACCAAATCATTTACATAGAGATAACGCACATCCTTAACCACATTATCCAATACACCATCAGCAATTTTTGCACCCTTTTCCTGTTTGTCAGGATAGTAGGTTCTATTATCAACACTACTACCACGGGAATCATACAGCGTAAGTGTGCCAGCATCTTTGTCAATTACCACATTCATAAAATGATTAATAGCTTTAAGCTGGGGTTCCCCCTGATCATATATGGCCTGTACCAAGTCTTCCGGAGTGTCGATACCAGTTATATCAATAGAGATAGACTTAATGTCCAAAGCATCAGTTCCACTGGCCGGCTTATCATCTTCCACATGCAAACTGCTATTTACGAAGGAGAAGTTAAACCATTGGGCAGAGTCAGTAGCGCAATAAGCCTTAAAACCTTTCCCATCCAATGCCTCTGACAATGGTAATCCGCCCAAATCAGCACCAGAAAACCAATTTTTGAAATCCAATGTATATGATCTCAGGTTCCCCTGCTTAATGTTCACAGTTTGTCCTGTAGCTGTTGTACTGGTCGCATAAAAACGAATTTTATTTGTAAACTGGCTAGGCGTTACCGAGGTATCCATAACTTTTGAATTATTCAGCCCTGACTTACCAACCACCAAGTCTGCAAAAGCTGATGCAATAGTTTGGCCTGACGCCACTTTAGTTCTAAGTGCATTCAAGTCTACACCATAAGCGTATTGACCATAATTGGCCACATAGTCAATTTTACGAACACTGTCAATGGAGGATTGGTCTTTACTGTCAATAAATTCATAATGATAATTATATGCACTATGAGACAAAGCCTTTCCAACCCACTCACTTATAAAATTTTCCATAACATCAGTATCCGTGGTGTCATAAGCTGACAAATCCAATTCATAATACGGACTTCCACCACTAGAACCAGCATTTAAAACAGTTTGTGATCCAGGAGTATTAGATACAGCTAATATTTCCGGAGTGCCAGAAATATAATATCCATCACTTACAGTAATACTGTTACCGGATGAGCCTGCACTTCTTGCAGTAAAGGTCATTTTCCCGCCAGATATTGTTACATCTGTACCTCCAATACTAAAGCTTGTACAGTTGACACCAACGGTATATACACCATCCACTGTACTTGGCGACTTCGACCCCTCAACAAATTTAATCCCAGTGCCACCGACTGTCATACCAGTTCCTGCAGTTGGTGTTCCATTAACTGTCAGTTTTGCCTTTGTGGCCGGGATAAGCGGCGAATCAGCATTACCCAATCCAGAAGCATCTGTACCACCAGACAATCTCTTGGACGGAGTAAATAAACCACTGCCCGAAATATTCGTTGCTGGAGTAGCTGCTTTAGGGGCTATATTCCATGATGTAATATAAGCATAACTATTATTTGTATAGCTGGAAGCCTCACATACCAAAGAATTTCCATCTTTTGATAATGAAATCCCCGACTTATTAGCTGTACTGATAATCTTATCAAGAACACTGCTGACAGAATTACAACCAGATATATCTATCTTCGATGCAGTGTATGAATTATTATAATAATATGTGTTACCGGCATTATTAGTGTCTGTAAACACATAGTAATTATATCCAATGCGTATACCAGTACCACTCAACACATTCTTAACATTTGAATCATTGACACCTGCCCCGAATGACCAACTAACTTTTTTCTTTTCACCTTCAGTGCCGCCGGACATGGCATTTGTGGAATTAACCTTTACTCCGCCATCGCTTGTCATATCAACCTCAGAAGAAGTTATTTTCCATTCATCAAAGATGGCAAATGGACCATCCTCCCCATCAAGTTTAGCATATGTTGCATCGTGAATTAATCCAAAGCCAATAGAACTATTGTCAATCGGCACTGCCTCATCCAAAACCCGCCAACTGCTTATAGTCTCCTGAACAGTATTTCCCAGCAGTAACAGCTTTTTATTGAAGGTAGTCTCAGCTGCGATGTCATTTATCTCGTCATAATACTGGCTGATTTCCTTCTGGATAATCGCCCTGTCTGTTTCCGTATTGGTATCATTATGTGCGTCAATAACCTTCTCTTTTATGGTACGGAGAAGATTAATCTGACTCTGTATGGCCCCTTCAGCTGTTTTCAGCATAGAAGCCCCCTTCTTTACGTTGTCTTCATCCTGACCAAGAGCCCTTATGCGCACCCGCATCTTCTCCGAAATAGCAAATCCGGAGGCATCATCCCCGGCATTGCGGATTTTCTCCCCCAAAGCCAGCTGGGCCGATGCTTTATCCTTCTTTTTTGTATTCTTGTGCAGTTCTCCAAGAATCATATTTGACGAAATATTGTTTACAATTCCCATCTTGAGTCCCCCTGAAAACAGAAATCTTACTCCAATAACGCCTTGCTAAATATTATTGTAGTAGACTAAGTACCGCTGATGAATTTTGATTTGCCTGGCTAAGCATGGACTGAGCAGCCTGTAACAGCACATTATTTTTGGTGTAGGCCGTCATTTCCTTGGCCATATCACTATCCCTTATTACGCTTTCAGCCGAAGTGACATTTTCCGAAGCAGTAATGATATTCGCATCGGTATATTCAAGACGACTGCTGAGGGCACCAATCTTGGTAAGCTGATTTAGTGCCCGCTCAATGGACTTGTCCAGCTGAGCAATGGCATTTTCTGCTGCGCCCTGAGTCTGAACACTAAGGTTCTTGCCATCCTTGTCCTGAAGGCCAAGGGATTGCGCATCAGCGTTGGAAAATACTGCATGTATGTTTTGAGCCGCCTTGGTGCCAACCTGGAAGAACAAGCCACCGCGAATATCCATATATTCCATTGGCCATTTAACTTCGAGGCCATTTATAAAAGTGGAATCACTGTCAGGATTTGTCCAGAATTTCACAGAACCGCCCTCCGGCACAACAGATTCTGCTGTTTTATCCACCCTGCTCACTCCGGCATCACGACCGGTAATGGCACCCGTATCCTTGTTTGGTAGGATAATGTCACAATATTTCTCTAAAAACTCAGTTCCGCTTGCCGCCACATTTTCATCAGCTTCCATCTGATTCTTCATCGCCTGGAAGGACTGGAATTTTCCCTTGGTAGCTGCGCTCACGGCTGCATCAATACGTTCAGTGGTCATTGCTCCACTTCCACTTGCCAAAGAATCCATAAAATGAGTCAGAGATTTTTCAGCGGAATAACCACTCTGAGCTGCCATATAGCGGAACATTACATATCCAGCCGCGTATGTGTCATTACCTTCTGCTGAAGTACTTGTAGTAAGCTTGGAAAAAATCTCCTTATTATTTGCCAGATTTTGAATCCTTGTTCCGCGCTCATCATCAATACCATGAACGACTTCAGCGGAGCCTTCTTTAATACAGGCGTAAAGCCCATTTGCGCCAGTAAACCCCTCAATATTAGCTGACATAACCGCATGGGTCATTTCATGGGCAATGGTGCGATCAAGATAACCTGCCCCTGGAGTAGTGGTGGAGCCATTTACGTCTCCTTCCACCAAACTATTATAATAACTCATATTAACTGTCATTTCCAGCTTACTAGTTTTGTTACCAGAAGGATAAGATGTAACCCAAGCCAAAGCATTTGCCTGAGCACCACTTGTAACCTCTTCAAACTTGACAGTCATTTCCTTAACACTAGGATCTCCAGCCTCAAAGCTAAGCCCCGTTGAGCGGGTAATCATATCCAAGCTGTTACTTATCCACTCAGTATTAAGAGCCGCCATAATAGTCTGCTCCTTGCTGTAGGTGTGGTCAGCTGCACCGTCAAATATATACTTGCCATTAAAGGTCACCAAAGCATTATCATTAAGCTGGTCAATCTGCTGATCCAGCTGCTTTTGGATAATTGCCCGGTCACTGTCAGTATTGGTATCATTGGCCGCATCAATAGCCTTTTCCTTCATGGTACGCATGATAGCCACTGAATTGGATAATACGCCGTCTGCGACCTTCAACAGGCTTCGGGCATTCTGGGCATTCCTGCTATCCTGATCTAAGCTACGAATCTGCGCCCGCATCTTTTCCGAAATACTGTATTCAGACGCACCATCCCCGGCACTATTAATTTTCATTCCAGAAGAAAGCTTTTCCAGACCTTTCTTCATGGCCTTGCTATTTTTATTTGTTTCACCCAAGATGGTCATTGCCGCTATGTTATTGTTGATAACCATTGCCATAATAATCACCCATATCTTTAAATCAAAAAACAACAACTCTTACCATATTTATCGTAAAACAATATGAAGGACTAAAGTCTAAGTTAAAAAATATTTTATAACGCCATTGTTCAAATT
>DFHJ01000083.1:4257-5394 GCA_002372665.1 Anaerovibrio lipolyticus | reverse complement strand
CTGCTGCATTAATGATTTCATGCTTCAGCCCCCTATGGATAATAAATCTCGTTATTTTTCAGTGGTACTATTCAGTTTTGGTTCCGGTTCTGTATATGGAACCTCCACCTCGTCCTCATCCTTTTCAGTAGAAGCATCACCCTGAACAGGGGTCTGTTCCACTGGCTCCAAAGGAATCAGTTTTGGCTCATCGTCGTCATCCTTAGGCTCTTCCGGTTTTTTTTCAGCCTCTTCCTTTTCGGTGACATTACCAAAGCCAACCAGCTCCTTCAGCTCGGCAGCCTCCAAGGTTTCCTTCTCAATGAGTGCCTCAGCAATAACATGGAGCTTGTCGATATTTTCGGTAAGAAGTACGCGGCAGGCTTCATAAGCCTCCTCAATATACTTACGAACTTCCTTATCAATATCGCTGGCCACATTCTCAGAATAATTTCTCTGATTGTTTATGTCACGGCCCAAGAACACCTGATGGTCACGGCTTTCGCCGTAAGCCACCGGACCAAGGGTAGGACTCATACCATACTGGGTAATCATGCTTCTTACAAGCTGGGATGCTCTCTGAATATCATTCTGGGCACCAGTGCTGATTTCCTTCAACACTACTTCTTCAGCCACACGGCCTGCCAGCAGGGTTTTAAGCTGATCCAGAAGCTCGCTTCTGGTAGCATAGGAGCGATCCTCCTTAGGAAGCATAAGGGTATAGCCACCAGCTCTGCCTCTAGGAATAATGGTAACCTTGTGGACAGGGTCAGCATTTGGAAGGAGCATACCTACCAAAGTATGACCACCCTCATGATAAGCGGTAAGCTTCTTTTCCTTGTCGCTCATCACCTTGGATTTACGCTCAGGACCTGCCATTACACGCTCAATGGATTCCTCCATTTCCTGCATGGCAATGGTCTTCTTGTCACGGCGGGCCGAAAGAAGTGCCGCCTCATTTACAAGATTGGAAAGATCTGCTCCAGTAAAGCCCGGAGTACGTCTTGCCAATACATTAAGATCAACATCCTTGTCCACTGGCTTATCCTTGGTATGAACCTTCAGAATAGCCTCACGGCCCTTAACATCCGGCTTGTCCACCACAATCTGGCGGTCGAAACGGCCTGGACGCAGCAGGGCAGGGTCCAGAATATCAGG
>DFHJ01000083.1:0-4136 GCA_002372665.1 Anaerovibrio lipolyticus | reverse complement strand
TCAACCAGCATCTGGTTAAGGGTCTGCTCACGCTCATCGTGGCCACCGCCAAGGCCCGCGCCACGCTGACGGCCTACGGCATCAATCTCATCAATAAATACGATACAAGGTGAGTTCTTCTTGGCCTGATCAAAAAGATCGCGAACACGGGAAGCACCAACACCTACGAACATTTCCACAAAATCGGAACCACTGATGGAGAAGAACGGTACTCCCGCCTCACCAGCAACAGCCTTGGCCAGCAAGGTTTTACCAGTACCCGGAGGGCCAAAGAGAAGTACACCCTTTGGAATCCTTGCTCCCAACTGATTAAACTTGCCCGGATGCTTAAGAAATTCTACTACTTCCTCCAGCTCCTGCTTTGCTTCATCAGCACCAGCCACGTCATCAAAGCGAACCTTAACCTTGTCGCCACCACTCATTTTTGCACGGCTCTTGCCAAAGGACATAACCTTGCCGCCGCCCCCCTGGCTCTGCTGCATGATAAAAAACCATACACCCACCAAAAGAAGGATAGGCAGTACAGAGGATAACAGGGTGGACCACCATGGTGGTTCCGGCGGATTTTCCGCCTTAATATCTACATTTTTATCGGAGAGCAGCTTGATAATATCACTGTTCCCACTAGGATAAGTAGGCAGCACAGTAGTAAATTCAGTACCATCACTTAAGGTACCCTTGATGATATTCTCAACAATAACTACCTTTGCTACCTTGCCATCATTGGTCTCCTGTACAAAGGATGAATAATTCATCTCCATCTTGGAAGGACCCTTGGCAGAGAAATAATCAATTAATGATATAGCAACCAGAATGATAAGCAGGTAAAAACCCACATTACGGATAAACTTATTCAAACCTCAACCCCCTAAAAAGGCAATAATCTTCACAACTCATAATTATACCACATTGAAAGATTATCTTACAGTATCATGAAAATATCATGAATAAATTTCTCTCTTAAGAACACCGACTACAGGCAAGTTTCTATATTTCTCGGCATAATCCAGACCATAGCCTACCAGGAACTCATCCGGAACCTCAAAGCCGCAATAGTCGATATTGACATCCACCTGACGGCGGGATGGCTTGGAAAGGAGTGCACACAGCTTAATGCTGGCCGGCTTGCGTTCACGAAGTAGAGCCATAAGATTGTTCATGGTAATGCCGGAATCAATAATATCCTCCACCAAAAGCACATGACGACCGGCAATATCCTTGTTCAAATCCTTCTTAATATTAACCTTGCCGCTGGACACGGCAGCATCGCCATAACTGGAGGCTGCGATAAAATCAATATTGATTGGCAGTTTAATCTGTCTGATAAGGTCAGTAAAGAATACTGCTGCACCATTTAAGATACCTACCACAACTACATCCTTGCCCTCATAATCCTTGGCAATCTGCTGACCAAGCTCAGCAACCTTTGCTGCAATAGTTTCTTCATCAAACATTACACTTTCCAAATCTTTTTTCATTTTATTCTTCTCCTTTGTCGTAAGAAAGTATTACATACTGCTTTGTATCCTTGTCAGCCATGGCCACTGCGGTTTGCCTCAGGCCTGCCACCCAAATGATATCACCTGTATGGCTATTGACCACCAAAGGCACCCTGTCCCGACTGCTTCGTTCCACCTTGGAATCTACGAAAAAATCCTTAAGCTTTTTGCTGCCTGTCTCAAATCTGATTCTGTCACCAGTGCGGCGGTAACGCACAATAAGCTCTGCACCACAGCTGGCGGCATCGCAATAAATTCTATTTTTGGAAAAGGAATCCTCCCCTTCCAGGGAATCAGCTGCATAGGCAGATATGGTATCACCATACGGCAAGACGACGGAGCCGCCCAGCTTAAGAATTTTATACGGTGTATCTTCTATTGTACCATGACTTGTCAAAAATTTTTCAGTTTTTTTTGATAAATAAAAAAAACCATAACTGACTTTGGCAACACATCTGTCAGGAAGATTCAGTGAGCTGCCGGTAACATTTCTGTCAATAAGCACCAGCACAGCTTCAATATGCTGAAATGAAAGGGTCGTGCCGTGACTTATCTTGCTGACCAGCTGCTGAATAAGCCTCCGTCTGATGGCCAGTGGCTCCTTTGTAAAATCAGAAATTTTAATTTTATAGCTATTTTCCACCTGTCCATCAAATCGGCAAAGTCTCTCCTCTGCCCTGATGGTAAGCTCATGCAGCAGCTCCTCCTCAGCAGAGGCCGTTTCCGCAAGGTTACACAAGCTACGGGTAATATTTATGTTATATTCCTTCTTTAATAAGGGCAGCAGTTGAATCCGCAGCCTGTTACGGGTGCAGTCTGCCTCCTCGTTGGTGATGTCATACCTCGGGGAAAGCCCCCGCTGGTGGCAATATTGCACCAGCTCTGCCTTGGTGAAGGGCAACAGCGGGCGAATAATATTGTCCCTTTTTGGCAAAATCCCTGTAAGTCCCTTAAGTCCAGTCCCCCGTAAAAGGTGCATCAATACGGTTTCCGCCTGATCATCAGCATGATGGGCGGTGGCTATCAGAGCATTCCTCAATTCCCCGGCCAATTTATTTAAAAAGGCATATCGCATTTGTCTGGCACAGGTCTCAAGGGATTCTCCCCTTATCCTGCTAAGCTCCGGGATGTTGGCTGACTCTGAATAAAAGGGGATTTCCCTTTCAAGGCAGTAATTCTTCACAAAGGACTCATCGTCCTTGGAAGCCTTTCCTCTGATACCATGCTCATAATGGGCAGCCACCACCTTAATGGCCAATCTTTCCTTCAAGCTCCATAAAACATCCAACAAGGCCAAAGAATCCGGTCCGCCGGAGCAGGCCACTATTACAGTGTTTCCCGGCTCTGTAAGGGAATTTGACTGCCAGTATTCTGTTAGGCGTTTTTCCAATGTCATATACCCTCCATAAAGCAAAAAAGCACCTTAGTAAAGGTGCTTTTAAAAAGTCTGTTTTATCCGGTGCTAACTGGGTAAAATTCAACTAAATTCAGGTGGAGTTTAAAACCTCATCTGAACAAGTTATCATTTTATCTTCTGCGGCCACCGCCACGGCCACCGCGCTTTGAATCTGTCTTCCGGCTAAGATCAGTAAGTCGTTCATCACTGTCCTTAAGGAAGCGGGACAGCTTGTCCTCAAAGGATGCAGTTGCATTATTGAAACGACTGCCACCGGCATTACGGCCAAATCCACCAGCTGGCTTGCTGGATACAGGACGAGATTCAAAATTCTTCTTTTCAAAAGGCTTCTTTTCGAAACTCTGCTGCTCTTCTGGTTTCTTTTCCTGAGCGCGTTTTATGGAAAGTGCAATCTTTCCCTTTTCATCAACGGAAAGTACTTTGACCTTTACATTATCCTGCTCTTTCAGGAATTCTTTAACATCACTTACGTAAACATCTGCTACTTCAGATATGTGCACAAGGCCAACCTTACCCTCCGGAAGGTTAACAAAAGCACCAAAATTAGTAATGCCGGAGACTACGCCTTCAACAATACTACCAACTTCAATGGACAAAATACTTCCTCCTTAGATAATATAACACTAACACAAGCTATTATACTATCCTGTTTCTTACAGTGTCAAGAATTTCAAGGCTTGGGAGTACCTACTTTTTTTGATAAATATAAGGGATTTCCCCGTCCTTGGTCATGCCCAAATCCTCTCTGGCCAGCTTCTCAACATAAGAAGGATCCACCAGCTGTTCCTTTTCCTGCTGCAGCTGTTCATTTTCCTCCTGAGCCGCCTTAAGCCTTGCCTCCGCCTGAACCTTGTCCTGGCTAAGATTATGATAGGTAAAAGCCTGTTCTCCCAATTTAAAGGCTGCCAGCAGAAACATAAGGGCCATTATAATAACGAACCAGTTAATCTGACGCCTCTGAGGTCTTGCACTATGTAATCTTGTCCTGCTCACAAACGTCCTCCTTTCTGGTTCTTAAGCATCAATTAATTTTCGCTCCACTGATAATAATCCGTTGTGGCAATGCGCCTATCAATGGAACTGCATTCATCACAGGCAAATCGGGCCACAGTATCTCTCATGTCAGCGCGCCCGTTAATAATCTTAACGGCCTCCGGCTCCAGATACCTCATATTGGCACCGCAGCGAGGGCAGGCGCAATTACCATTTTCGTCCCTTTT
>DFHJ01000061.1 GCA_002372665.1 Anaerovibrio lipolyticus | reverse complement strand
CTTTTCAGTCAGCTTAGCCTTAATGGTCATTGGGAACTTTACTAATACACTGTCCATTGTGAAAAAATCCTCCAATTATAGAAATTGCGGCAAGCATCCCCCTAAATTGGACACACATTGCCGCATATTAAGCCGATGCCTCAGCTTATGATTTCTACATTAACTTTTTTATCCTCGCGAGTAGCAGCAGCCTTGACAACGGTACGCAATGCTTTTGCAATGCGGCCCTGCTTGCCAATTACTTTACCCATGTCCTCTGTAGCAACATGAAGCTCATAGATGACTACATTATCTTCTTCCTTCTCGTTGATAACAACTGCGGAAGGATTGTCTACCAAGGACTTCGCGATAATCTCAACTATCTCTTTCATGCTATGCCTCTTTCTTAGTTCTTAGCATGCTTAGCTGCATCAAACTTAGCCATGATGCCCTGCTTGGAGAATAAGGAACGAACGGTATCAGTAGGCTGTGCCCCCTTTGCCATCCATTCAAGAGCCTTTTCTTCGTCGATATTTACAACTGCTGGCTCCTTAGTGGAGTCATAGTTACCAACGATTTCGATGAAACGGCCATCACGTGGAGCACGGGAATCAGCTACAACAATACGATAGAATGGGGACTTCTTAGCACCCATACGGTTCAGACGAATCTTTACTGCCATTTTGAAATTCACCTCCTTAAGAAATGGTATATCTAAATTCTAAATTATAGAAGATATACGTCTACAATAAGCCTTCCCCGCTGCGACGCGAAGCTAGTTCCGTAGGGAGGGAAGGTGCCCGAAGGGCGGATAAGGTCTTAATGCATGAATGGAAGCTTGAAGCCTCCGAAGCCTTTACGGCCTCCCTGCATCTTTTTAACCTTCTTCATCATCTTGCGCATCTCCTCAAACTGCTTCAGGAGACGATTTACATCCTGTACGCGGGTACCGCTGCCTGCTGCAATACGCTTTCTGCGGCTGCCATTGATGATGTTAGTATTTGCTCTTTCCTTTGGTGTCATGGAGCGGATAATTGCCTCCACCTGACGCATTTCCTTGCCGTTAAGGTCAATTTCTCTGTCGCCAAGCTTTTTCTTTATATCCCCCATGCCAGGAATAAGACTCATTATGTTTTCCAGGGAACCCAGTTTCTTGATCTGCTGCATCTGGGCAAGGAAATCATCCAGAGTAAAGTCATCCTTGCGGAACTTCTTCTCCATCTCCTTGGCCTGAGCCTCATCAAAGGTGGCCTGGGCCTTCTCAATCAAGGAAAGGACATCGCCCATTCCCAAGATTCGGGAAGCCATGCGATCCGGGTAGAATGGCTCCAAAGCTTCCAGCTTCTCGCCCATACCCACAAATTTTACAGGACAGCCAGTAACTGCCTTTACGGAAAGTGCCGCACCACCGCGGGAATCACCATCCAGCTTTGTGAGTACCAGACCATCAAGGCCCAAGTCCTTGTTAAAGCTCTCAGCTACATTTACAGCATCCTGACCAGTCATGGCATCAACCACCAAGAGAATCTCGTGTGGTTTCACCTGACCCTTTATATCCTTTAACTCCTGCATCAGCTCTTCATTGATGTGAAGTCGACCAGCGGTATCGATGATGACCACATCATTGGCATGAGTGAATGCGTAGTTTAAAGATGACTTTGCTATGGTAACAGCATCAGTCCCTGGCTCCATGGAGAATACAGGAATATCCAGCTGCTTACCAATGACCTGCAGCTGAGTAACAGCCGCTGGTCTATATATATCTGCCGCAACCAGCACCGGACGCTTGCCCTGCTTTTTAAGGGAAAGACCCAATTTACCAGCTGAGGTAGTCTTACCAGCACCCTGCAGACCCACCATCATAATAATAGTTGGTGGATTTGGGGACATATTGATACGGCTCTGGGAGCCGCCCATCAGCTCTGTGAGCTCCTCATTAACAATCTTGATAACGAGCTGGGCTGGCGTAAGTGCCTCCATAACGTCCTGACCGATGGCACGCTCCTTTACGCGTTTTACAAAGTCCTTAACGACCTTGAAGTTTACATCGGCCTCGAGAAGTGCCATTCGCACTTCCCGCATGGCTTCATTTACGTCATCCTCTGTGAGCTTGCCATGTCCGCGAAGCTTTTTAAATGTTTCCTGCAGACGATCTGCCAAACCTTCAAAAATCAATCTAATTCCTCCTGAACCTTGCTGGTATATGGAGCAAGCTTCATAAGTATATGATTTGCTTCCTTCTCATCCATTTTTTTATTAGAAGAAAGCTGGGAAATATCATCGTAAATCTCAGTAAGCTCCTGACGCTGTTCTCTAAGCCGCTGTGCCAAACCGAGCTTTTTTTCGTAGGCTGCCATGGTCTGCTCCGAGCGGTGCAATATATCATATACAGCCTGTCTGGAAACTGCCAAATCCTCCCCTATCTCTGACATGGAGAAATCCTCAAAAAGGTGCATACTTAAACACTTCTGTTGTTTATCCGTCAGCAGTGGCCCGTAAATATCAAAGAGCTCTGCCAGATATAAACGCTGTTCAAGCATTGAAAACACCCACTTTCAAGGCACAGTTTATCCCGACCATAGTTATTATAGCCATCCCTTTATATGTTGTCAAGTATTTTTCCTTGTCATTGTGAAAAAAGCTATAACGAGGTAAAAATGTTATAAGAAAAGCCGACAACTTTCGTTATCGGCTTTTCTTATGATATATCAATCGATATTTTGCACAAAATTAGAGGGCTCTTTCAACCTTACCGGTACGCAGGCAGCGAGTGCAAACATTTACACGCTTGATTTCGCCTTCTACAACGGCACGTACGCGCTGGATATTTGGCTTCCAGGAGCGCTTGGTCTTCAGATGGGAATGGCTGACATTGTTGCCGGACAGCTCACCCTTACCGCATACTTCACATAAACTTGCCATATAGCACACCTCCTTAACGTTTCATCGGCGCATAGTCGCATATATGTAAATTATCTGTACATAGTCCTATACACACAAACAAAAAGATTATAGCACAATAGGGCTGTCAAATGCAACCCCTTGGCAGCAATTATTTTTGCCCCACGCTAACACTTATTGCTTGACTATACTATCATTTTTCTAAAATAAATGCAAGGGCTCAAGCATAAAGCCCCTGCACTTAACAAAAATATTTACCTTACGCCATCTGCCAGCTTCATAAGATGCTCCAGCTCGTCCTTTTCAAACTGGTACTTCTCCCCGCAAAACTGACAGCATACCTCAGCATGGCCATCCTGTACAAGCTGCTCCATATCCTTATGGCTAAGGCTAAGAAGTACATCCTCTATTCTTTCACGGCTACACTTGCACTTAAACGCCAGCTCCGTAGTAGTAAGATAATCCACATCAAAATCTGCCATAAGCTCCGCAATGATTCCCTTGGCATCAACGCCATCAGCAATCATGGAGGAAACTGGGCGCACCTTCTTCAACGCGTCCTCCACACGGGTAATAATCTCCTCGTCAGCATCCGGCATCATCTGAAGGATAAAGCCACCGGAGGCCATAGCCCTGCGGTCAGTACCCACCAATACACCAAGGCCCACACTGGAGGCTGTCTGCTCAGATACAAAGAGATAGTTGGTCAGATCCTCGGCAATTTCACCGGACACTATTTCCGAGCTACCCCGCATTGGATCGCCAAGACCGGTGAAGCGGGTTACCTGCACCATGCCCTGACCTACTGCGCCACCCACATCCAGCTTGCCATTTTCTTTTAATGGGAGATCCACATGGGGATTCCCCACATACCCACGGACATAACCCTCAGGAGTAGCATCAGCGGTAATGTAGCCCAGTGGGCCATTTCCCTGAAAGCTGACTGTCAGAGCCTCCTTATTTTTAAGATTAGCCGCCATCAAAAGGGCACCGGTCATGGTACGTCCAAGGGCTGCTGCAGCAGTTGGGGAGCAGTCATGACGACGGATAGCCTCATTTACCAGATCAGTGGTAACTGCTGCGTATATCCTTACCCCCTTGGTAATTGCTTTTACTAAAGTATCAGACATTTCATCAATCCTATCTTAAAGCTGCTTTAAGAGATTTGCCATCTCAATAGCTGTCATGGCACCATCAGCCCCCTTGTTACCAGCCTTGGTACCAGCACGCTCAATAGCCTGCTCGATATTCTCGGTGGTAACAACACTGAAGGTTACAGGAACGCCGGTAGACATGCTGGCCTGGGCAATACCCTTGGCAGCCTCATTGCAAACATAATCATAATGGGTGGTAGAACCACGGATTACAGTACCCAAAGCGATAATGGCATCGTACTTGCCGGACTCAGCCATCTTCTTGGAAACCAGCGGCAGCTCATAAGCTCCCGGAACCCAAGCTACAGTGATATCATCCTCATCTGCACCATGACGATGGAGTGTATCCAAAGCACCGCCCAGCAGCTTAGAGGTTAAAAACTCATTGAAACGGGCAACTACAATACCAAACTTCATGCCCTGAGCATTAAGCATACCTTCTAAAACTTTAACTTCTTTCATACCATATTCCTCCATAAAAAGATTGTATTATCAAAACAAAATCAGATTTTTTCAGCTAAAATGTGACCCATCTTGGTCTTCTTTACCTTCATATAGTTCTGGTTGTACTCGTTGGTAGGTACCTCCAGAGCCACTCTGTCCACAATCTTAAGGCCATAGCCCTCGAGACCGGCTCGCTTTGCAGGGTTGTTTGTCATAAGGCGAATGGTGGTCAGCCCCATATCTGCCAAAATCTGGGCACCGATACCATAGTCACGCTCATCTGGAGCAAAGCCCAGAAGTACATTTGCCTCCACAGTGTCCTTGCCATGATCCTGCAGCTCATACGCACGCATCTTGTTGCCAAGACCAATGCCACGGCCCTCCTGACGCATATAAAGGACCATGCCTTCGCCTTCAGCCTCAATACGCTTCAAGGCTGTAGCCAGCTGTTCACCGCAGTCGCAGCGCAGGGAACCAAGGGCATCACCTGTGAGGCACTCGGAGTGAACGCGAACCAAAACATTCTCCTTGCCCTTAACATCACCCTTTACAATGGCCAAATGGCACTTGCCATCCAGCTTGCTCTCATATGCATGAATGCGGAAGTGACCATACTTGCTAGGAAGGTCTGCCTCGGCAATTTTTTCCACGAAGCACTCAGTACGCTTTCTGTACTCAATCAGAGCCTTTACAGTAATGAGCTTCAGCCCATGCTCCTTGGAGAATTCAATAAGGCGTGGCGTACGCATCATGTGGCCGTCATCATCCATAATCTCACAGCAAAGGCCCGCTGGGGCAAGGCCAGCCAGCTTAGCCAAATCAGTAGTAGTCTCAGTATGGCCAGCACGACGAAGCACGCCGCCCGGAACACTGCGCAAAGGGAATACATGGCCCGGACGACGGAAATTCTCCGGCTTAGCCGTTGGGTCAATAAGCCGTTTAACGGTTTCACAACGCTCAAAGGCGGAGATACCTGTAGTGGTGGTATCAGCATCTACAGATACAGTAAATGCTGTTTCATGGTTATCAGTATTGTTGGACACCATTGGGAAAATCTCCAACCGATCCAAATATTCCGCCTCCATAGGGGTACAAATAAGCCCCTTGGCATAGGTTGCCATGAAGTTGACGTGCTCAGGAGTCAGTGTCTCGGCGGCAACAATAAGGTCACCTTCATTTTCCCTGTCCTCGTCGTCAACTACGACTACCATATTTCCCTTACGAATTTCTTCGATTGCTTCTTCAACTGTTGCAAAATCTGACATAATCTCGCTCCTTAAAAACCATTATTTTTCAGAAAATCCATGGTAATGCGGCTCACGTTTTCCTTAGGTGTCTCCTGAGGCTGCATCAGCTTCTCCACATATTTTCCGATAACATCATTTTCAATATTAATCGTTGAGCCAGCCTTTTTGCTGGATAAATTGGTCACCTGCCGGGTATGTGGTATCAGTGAAACTGTAAAATCACTGTCAGTAACCTCCGCCACTGTAAGACTGATACCATCAAGTGCCACAGAGCCTTTCTCCACAATATGTCTCAAAATATCCTTCTCTGCGGAAATCTTCATCAACACTGCATTTTGTTCCTCCTTCAGAGAAACAATATGCCCTACTCCATCAATGTGACCGCTGACGATATGTCCACCCAAACGGCTCTGCAGGGTAAGGGCCCTTTCCAGATTAACCGGACTTCCTTTTTTTAGCTCTGCCAATGATGTGCGACGAATAGTTTCCGGCATTACATCGGCGTCAAAGCTGCCCCTGTCAAATCTGGTAACCGTCAAGCATACGCCATTTACGGCAATGCTGTCTCCCAGCTGCACATCCTGAAGGACCTTGGAAGCCTTTATAGTAAGGCTCCCGCCACCAATACCATGTACAGAGCCAACCTCTTCAATTATTCCTGTAAACATCTAATCACCTGTTTTACTTAGCTACATTGGCTGTGATGAGAATATCACCATCAATAAGCTCAGCTTCTGCATTTTCAAGCTCCACGGCCTGACTTAGCTCGCCAAAGCCATCCCCCTCCACCGGGGTAAGGGCATTTTTGCCTCCAATCAGCTTCGGTGCAATAAAGGCATAAACCTTGTCCACAAGCCCCGCCTTCAGCATAGAGAAGTTAAGCTGGCCGCCGCCTTCCACCAAAATTGAACAGATATTCATTTCAGCCAATTTCTTTAACAGCTGAGACAAATTCACTTTATCCTCACCAGCAGAAATCACCTGAACTCCTGCATCCCTAAGGTCTTGGACCGCCCCTGCACTGGCTGCACCGGACACTGCCACTATGGTCTGTGCCTTACCGTCAGTTACCAGATTGGAATTCAATGGTAGTCTTGCTTTACTGTCCACCACTATACGCACAGGATTTTTTCCCATATTATTAGGGAGCCTTGTAGTAAGACTCGGATTATCCTTAATAGCGGTGTTTATACCTACCATAATGCCATCATAGACATCCCGCAGCTCGTGGGTCCGTAATCGTGAGGCCTCGTTGGTTATCCACTGGGACTGTCCCGTGGCTGTGGCAATCTTTCCGTCCAGTGACATGGCAGTCTTTAGCGCCACAAATGGCATTTCTTTGGTAATCCACTTCAGAAATACCTCGTTGAGTTTTTTTGCTTCCTCCTCCAGCACTCCGGTCACTACCTCAATACCCGCATCCTGAAGAATTTTTACGCCACGTCCGGCCACCTTTGGATTTGGATCAAGCATGGCCACCACTACCTTGGCCACCCCTGCCTCCACCAGCGCATTTGCGCATGGGCCTGTCCGCCCGTAGTGGGAGCATGGCTCCAAGGTAACATATACTGTTGCCCCTTTGGCCAACTCACCGGCCATATTCAGGGCATGAATTTCAGCATGGGGAGTTCCAGCCTTACGATGCCAGCCTTCGGCAATGATCCTGCCATCCTTGACGATAACAGCACCCACCAAAGGATTTGGCGACGTTCTGCCAGTGGCATTTTTCGCCACCCGCAGGGCCTCACTCATATAAAACTCATCCTGCAATTCTATCACCTCTTTCCTATAGAAGCAAGATGAAAGCATACCGGCTTTCATCAGCCCTTACACGAAATCTAAAGTTCATCTTCATCTTTCAGATTCGATTCACTAAGATTTCCTAGCAAAATGAGATACACAGAACAGCCTGTATCAAATAGAAAAGGCTGTTGAAGAAAGAAACTCTTCAACAGCCCCAAATGCACACAAAAACAATGTACATACAAGTCTTTTCTCATCCAGACTATACTGTCGGCCACGGAATCTCACCGTGTCATGCCAAAACGGCTCGCGGGCTATACCGCCGGTAGGGAATCACACCCTGCCCCAAAGACTGCATCTGTATTTCCACTGATTATTGTAACACATCACTTATCCCACTGCAACCTTATGGTTACTGCATTCGCCCTTCACCTTGTACATCACAAGGCCAATTGCAAAGCCCACCATGGCAGGCACCAGCCAGCCGAAGCCCTGGGCAAAGAAAGGAAGATACTCAGTTGCAAAGCCAACCATTGAGGATACGAAGGCAGAACCAGCCAATTCCTTAGGCAGTGCATTCATAAGGTCAAATACAGCCGCAATAAGGGTAAAGAAGGTAACCATGCCATATACCCACTTGGAATGGTTGAAATGACCTCCCACCAAGCCCAACAGAGTTAAGGTAATGGTCAACGGATATAGGAACATTAACACTGGAATTGCATAAACTATAATAGCTGTAAGACCAACATTGGAAATTAACAGGGAAACTGCCCCAAAGATGCAGGCCCAAGTGCGATAGCCTGGACCACCAGGGAACATTTCACAGAATGTCTCAGAACAGCTTGTTACAAGGCCAATAGCTGTTTTAAGGCAGGCAAATGTAGCAATACCTGCCAATACAAATACGCCAGCGGCACCAAAGTAGAAGCCAGAAATATCAGACAGAGCTACACCGCCATTTTCAGCCATTGGGAATACTCCCATACTCATGGTACCCATGAGGATAATCATCAAATAGATAACAGACATAATGATACCACTGAGAACCCCCGCCTTAATAGTAGATGAAGCAATTGCCTCATTGGAGCTAAGGCCAAGATTCTTCATGCTGTTTACCACAATAATACCAAAAGCCAACCCAGCCATGGCATCCATGGTGTTATAGCCTTCAAGAATACCTTTGGCAAAGGCACCGGACTCATAATCTGCAGATGGTGCAATTTGGGCGATGCTGTCCACCATTGGGTTAGCAAAGGCCACCAACAAAAGACTTCCCAAAAACACGAGGAAAATAGGTGTCAAAATCTTTCCCACCCAGGTAACAATTCCACTTGGTCTGAGGGAAAAGAACATGACAATGGCAAAGAACACCAACGAAAAACCAAAGAGTGCCATTTCAGGACTTACCCCCGTAATCATTGGTGCAATACCCATGGAAAACGGCACTGTGGCACAACGAGGAATGGCAAAGCAAGGGCCTATAGTTAAATAAAGCATACAGGTAAAGAACATGGCATACTTTTTATTAACTCTGGAAGCCAGGTCCTGCAAGCCGTTGCCACCGGACATGCCAATAGCTGCCACAGCTAAAATAGGAATACCCACACCAGTCAGAATGAAGCCCGCAATAGCCGGCCATACATTGCTGCCTGCCGCCTGTCCAAGATGAACCGGGAAGATAATGTTACCAGCGCCAAAGAACATACCAAACAGCATACTGGCAACAAACAGATAATTTTTCCAACTCAATTTCTCATTCACAACAAAACGCCCCTTTAATAGAATAACAACAGTAAAAATGTTACCACTGCACTACAGGGATGTCAACGAGGAGCAAACGACCGGCTCAACATAAAAATGACTTTCCAGCATATTATTAAACCAGAAAGTCATTTACTCCATGTATGATATTTATTTCTTCTGAACAACCAATGGTAAGGTTATTTCCTTACCTGTCATGCCACCTCTAGCTTTCATAGTAATATTAGACAATTCAAGTTTTTTAGGCACATCATATGGAATCTCAAAATTTGTCGTGATACCAGGATTTAAGCTAGTCAAAAAACCTTTTGCATCGCCATTACCTACTTGAATTGCCATCTGTCCTTCAGTTGAGTAGCTATATTCTCTACCATCTTTGTCAACCAGTTTAAACGAGCTTGCATCGACAGTAACTGCATCTTTCTGCTCATTGCTTACTACCACAGATACAACTATAAATTTACCTTGTGGTTTTTTTTGCATATATGGATTATCACCCAACACATCTCTTTCTTCATTTTTATATTATGCTGCTGTGTACTGAGAAATAGAAACTTCCAAAGCAGAGTTCTTAGATTGCTGAACAATTTTTTCAAGCTGCTCCATTACATCATCGCTATAAGAGACTTCTCCACATTGGCTGCATACATGAGAAGGAACACCCTTTACGATAACAATACAATTTCCCAAATCCACCATAAAGGTGGTCAATTTATCTTCCATATCGCCTTTACACATGAAACAAGTCATCATTAATGCTCCTTTCTGGTCTTTAAATCACTTTCCCACTTTTCCAGACTCGGCCTATAAGCTGTTATAATCCATAAGCGCCCTTCGCCAATACCACATACCACATGTATATGATTACCACCTAATATCAAACAACTAGGATAAGGGTAATCATCGGGATAATTCTCTATAATCTCCCCCATTAATATGGCCTGCTTAACTTCCTGCCGTGTTATTCCCCTTTGCAAAAGTCTTTGGGCTACATGATTTGTCCATTCTACTTTTCCATCTTGACATAGTTTCTTTAGCATTTGTTGCTCCCCCGTACGTTTATTCTAACATATAAATACTATCTTTGCATAAGAGCTATAGAAAATCTGTCAAAAAAACAACGATTAATTTCTAACCGGAAATATTTTGCTCATCACTGGCATAGCGCCTTGCTGATACTTGTTCCAAACAAAATAACACACCGCAGCTGCTACAATAACACCAGTGCAAACCACACTATACATAAAGGTATAGCCATAGCCAGCTGCGACTATTCCCAAAAGGCCAGCTGCCAGCCCGACACAAATATCCAGGGACCAGAAATAAGTAGCTGTAGCCACACCGCTACGCTCCATCGGTGCACTTTGGATAGCCAAGGTCTGAAAAGCCGGACTCAAAGCCCCAAAGCCGATACCCAATATTGCAGCTGACACTAAAAGCCCCAGCAGAGTAGAAATCTGACCAAAAATAATCATTCCCAAAGCGAAACACAGGAACCCAGGATATATCGTATAATCAGGTCCCTTGGTATCAAATATTTTTCCAACTATAGGACGGGTCAGCACAATAACAGTGGCGAATACGGCAAAGAACATACTGGTTTCCTGCTGCAGACCCAGGGATTTCGCATAAAGGGGAATAAATGTCAATACGCCACCGTAAGCAAAGAATACCAGGCCACCAATGGAAGACATAGCCACAGACCTGCGTTCAATAAAATCACTGATGGAGATGCCATGGCGCTGCTTTTTAGCAGGCAAAATAACCGCATCAGGCAGTCTACGATGATTTGCCACAACAAAGGTAAATAATGCCAGCATCACCATAAAGGGAAAAAACATCTCAGCTCCCCATCTGCCGATTATTACCAACCCCAGTAAGGGACCTACAACCATAGCCAAATTTGTGGTCAAGGCAAAATAACCAATACCCTCACCCTTGCGCTCTGCAGGTAATACCATTGCGGCCATAGCAGCAGCTGCCGTAGTTGCAATAGCAAAAATCACACCATGAAGCAGGCGCAAGCTATAAAGCCCTGTAAGGGTCTGAAAAAAGTTAAACCCAAGCATAATAAGCCCAAAACAGAGTGTCGCCACCAACATCAATGTTCGCTTATTCACGCTGTCGATAAGTTTTCCAGCCAATGGACGGCAGGCTACAGTTCCAATTTGAAAAAAAGTCATGGCCATGCCTGCTTCCAGCTCCCCGCCATGTAAATCATCCATAATAAAAATTGGCAAGGCTGCAATCATAATATACTGGCTCATAAATACCAGAAAGTTACAGCCTCCCATACTAATAAATTCCGTTGTCCAAAGTTTATTCATTCCCTAATCATTTCCTCTATCTTTAGTAACATTTTCTTCATATTATCTGTATCGGCCTCACCCAGTTCCAGCTCTAATTGCCGGTTTTCCCGTTCATCTTCCGTTGCCAGTTTATCCACAAGCTGCTTGCCAGACATGGTCAGCTGCAAGAGAAAGGCTCGACGGTCAACTTGATTTGGCTCCCTTTTTACATAATCCTTCTTAAGCAATCTATCCACAATCGCCTTAACCGTATTGGGATCTCGTTGCATTTGTCCAGATAATTCTTTTTGGCTGATATCCGGATGCTCAGCTAATATCTTCATCGCCACCCATTGCTCTACAGTCAGTCCGTATGGACTGAATATTTTCTCGGTATGGCGGTGAACCTTCCTGGCCGTTCGACACAACAGATAGCCCAATGTATCATCTATCTGCATCGTGATTTCACCTTCTTTTTTATTGATAACGCCTTTATTATTCGCATAAAAATAATACGTCAACGTACTTTATATTAATACGCTAACGTATTATTGTCAACAAGATATTTCAATCGTTATGTTAATCGTAAACAGCTAATACCTTGAGTACCTTTTCATTAACAGAAAATTTGACCTCCACATCCCCAAATGGCATTCCGTAAATACGAGCAGGATCGTGATGATAAGATGGTCTTGGGTCATTGGCCAATACCTCTATCAAGGACTTATGCTGCTTTTCTGGAACCTTTGCCAGTAGTTCCGGAGGAAAATCTACCTCCAGCATTCGGTTCCAGCCGCCGCTTCTGAAGCCCTCAGTAGCCTCTGGGTGACTATCCGCATAGGGTATATAGGGTTTTATATCCAGTATTGGGGTATCATCCATAAGATCTGCACCACTAACAATAAGCACCGGGCCATAATGGGGGTCTACCTCCACCCCTTCAAATTTCACCGATGATAGCCCAATAGGATTTGGCCTAAAGGGTGAACGGGTGGCAAACACTCCTACCCGTGTATTGCCTCCTAAAATTGGTGGTCTGACCGTTGGTGACCACCCCTCACGGACATTTTCGGAAAAGTGCCAAATAAGCCACAAATGGGAAAAGCCTTCTATACCTCTGAGAGCATCCTCATTACGATATTCCGGCTCGAAAACAATACGTCCCTTTAGCTCCTTCACAACCCCACTCTGCCGTGGAATGCCAAACTTGGTGGGAAAATCCGTCCTTATACGGGCTATTATGTTCATTTCAATTTTATCTGTCATGTCAAATCCCTAAAAAATATCAAAAACTTGTCATTTAATCCCCCTATAAAGTATTGCAATTGTTTTACTTTTGCACTACAATTTATTCAAAGGAGGGAATTTTATGGCAAAGACAGCTAATATAAATCTTCGCATTGAACCTAGTGTAAAAGCTGAGGCAGAAGCCGTATTTTCCAGCTTGGGCATTTCAGTTACCGATGCTATAAACGTCTTTCTTCACGCTTCCATAATGGAAGGTGGCTTTCCTTTCCAACCCAAAAAGCCACGGTATAACCGTGAAACAATCATGGCCATACAGGAAGCCAAGGACATCATGGCTGGCAAAGTTGATGCTAAACGCTACAGTTCTCTTTCCGAGCTTATAGCAGACATAGACGTGGAGGACTCAAATGCTTGACTTAGTAACAACCAGCCAATTTCGTAAAGATTTAAAACGCATCAGAAAACGTGGTTATGATTTGTCCAAACTAGATGATGTTGTAAACACACTTCTCCACGAAAAACCGCTAAATGAAAAACGCCACGACCATGCTCTGACAGGAAACTACATAAATTTTCGTGAATGTCACATTGAACCA
>DFHJ01000080.1 GCA_002372665.1 Anaerovibrio lipolyticus | reverse complement strand
CAAGGGTTACATTACTCTTTTCCCCAGGCCTGAAAGTGGCGCCGATTTCGCCCCTTACACTGGTACCGCTGATGTCTGCACCACGGATGATTTTATAACGAGCTTTAGTCCCCTTCCTCTTTAGGTGGGGGAAAACAAACTACAACAGCTGGTGAGCATATCTCCCAGCTCGTTGAAACGCTAATTGGAAAATTTTTCTTCTAAAGAAGAAAAATTTGAACAATGGCGTTATAATATAGATAGTGAGTTTTGTGTAGTGTAAGGAGGTTTGTTATGAATTTTTCAGAGGTTATTTCCAAGGCAAAGGAATGTATTGGGGATAAGTGTCATGCCTGTCCCGTATGCAACGGACGTGCCTGCAGAAATGTTATGCCAGGTCCAGGTGCCAAGGGGGTGGGAGATACTGCCATCCGCAATTATGACAAATGGCAGGAAATCCGTATAAATATGGATACGTTATGTCAAGGAAAGGCTGTAGATACTTCTCTAAGCCTTTTTGGTAAAAAATTTAAGGCACCATTTTTTGCTGGACCTGTAGGCGCAGTTACACTTCATTATAGTGATAAGTACAATGATGTAAGCTATAATGAGGTGCTGGTAAAGGCCTGTGCGGAAAATGGCATTGCTGCCTTTACTGGCGATGGTGTAGATGCCGGGGTAATGCAGGCGGCCACAAAGGCTATTGCAGCTAATAAAGGAATGGCTGTGCCAACGGTGAAGCCTTGGAATATTGATACTATAAAAGAAAAGATGGCTTTGGTAAAGGAATCTGACGCCTTCGCTGTTGCAATGGATGTGGATGCTGCCGGCTTACCGTTCCTTAAAGGGATGAATCCGCCAGCAGGACCAAAGAGCACGGCCGAGCTGAAGGCCATTGTGGAAGCTGCAGGACGTCCATTTATTGTAAAAGGGATTATGACTGTCAAGGGTGCCTTGAAGGCGAAGGAGGCTGGAGCTGCTGGTATTGTAGTGTCTAACCACGGCGGCAGAGTTCTGGACCAGTGTCCGTCCACAGCTGAGGTGCTGCCGGAGATTGTGGAGGCTCTTAAGGGTTCAGGGGTCAAGATTCTTGTAGATGGCGGTATTCGTACTGGTACTGATGTGTTTAAGGCACTGGCCATGGGTGCTGATGCTGTAATAATAGCCCGTCCGTTTGTAACTGCCGTATATGGTGGTGGTGAAGAAGGGGTAAAGGCTTATATTGATAAAATTACAGGTGAGCTGGAGGATACCATGAGTATGTGCGGTGCCTTTAACTTGGCGGACATTGATGCAGACATGGTTAGGGTGCCATAAAAAATTGAATAGACGTATATCATAAAAAAGTAAACGCACTGGTGGCTGAAGCAGTCATCAGTGCGTTTTAAGTATCATTAACTATATACGATGATGATTATTTTAACAGTTCTTCCTTGATTCGGCGGTACTGTCTTGTATAATAAATACCATTCTGTGCTTCCCTATGGTCAAAGCCGTAGGCCCTGCGGCTTACCGCAATAATAGGAGGAGCCTGAATGCGCTTGGCCACTGCCATGCCGGTGAACTGCTTCCACCAGCGTTCCAAATCTTCGATGAAATCCTTGTGGGTAGGGAAGTATTTCTTTACAATGCCCTTTTCACAGCCTAGCTTTTCCTCCAGCATACCATCACGATACCAGCGAATAATATCTGCCGGAGTCGCCTTTTCCCAACGTTCAACAAAGCTCCTGAAAAGATAGTCATGGTATGGGTATTTTATAGGGTCACCTTTGCCCTCGTCAACATTTTGTGCAGTTGACAGCTCAGCGCTTGGAACAATATCAATGGTGGCTTGTGGAATAACCTCCCTGCCGTATACCTCTGTATTCAGGTAGCGGGCTAAATCATATATCTGGAATTTCCAGAGGTCAGCCAAAGCACACAGGAATCCCGACTGGTCACCATAAAGTGTGGAGTAGCCTACGGTAGTTTCTGCTTTGTTGGCATTGCAGGTAAATCCACCGCCAAAAGCAGCCGCTATTCCAGCCAATATTCTGGCACTACGGTCACGGGCCTGAATGTTTTCCGCCACAAAGGAGCTGACCTTTAAATTTTGTACTGAGTTATCCTTCATAAAGGTAACAGGAATGGTTTCCAGCTGCTTTATGGTATGCTCCACAGATTCCTGTATTGGCATTATCATGTAGTGACAGCCAAGATTTTCTGCCAGCTTGTGGGCAAGTCCCTTGGTGGTTTCAGAATTAAATACACTTGGCATGTTGACCAAAAGTACGTTTTCAGCACCGAGGATGTGAGTATAGAGGGCTGCCGCCACAGCAGAGTCAATACCGCCTGATACGCCGATAACCACCTTGTTCATGTATATATCCTTTAGGAAGGATTGAACGCCGTACTTGAGGGAATTGAATATATTGGCAATTTCAGGCTTGGACTGCCATTTGGCTTCAGGCATATTATTAATTTCTTCCAGTTCCACATAATTAATACCTTCAACGTATTTCGCCATGCGTACTACAGGATAGCCATTGCTGCTGTACACGGTACTGGAGCCGTCAAAGGTATAAATAGTCTTACCGTTATTTTGAATGCCTGTATTGTTTACATAAATCAATGGTGCGCCGTTATCCTTGGCCTCCTTGCTGAAAATCATGCTGCGCTTCTTATTTTTGCCAACAGTATAAGGGGAGGAGGAAATATTTACAAACAAATCCACGCCCTTTTCCTTGAGAAAATCAATAGGGGCGTAGTTGTAATTATCACTCCAGCCATCTTCACAAAGGAAGCCACCAATGGAATACATCTTACCATTTATACCCAGGTGAACAGGAGAGATAAGATCATTTACATTGACATTTTTTTCCTCTGCCAGCTGTTTTAAGCTATAAAAATGACGAGTATCATCAAATTCACGATAATTGGGCATCAGTGTTTTGATGACAAAAGGATATGGCATATTATCCGGTGCTACCAGCTTGCCATGATATGCTGTGAAGAGAGCATTGAACTTTCTTGGACGGCCATCAGTATTTTTCTTGTTCCAATCCACTGCAACATTACCAAAAATAATAGCCATGTCCTTGGATGCTTCGATGATATCCTGACCGCATTCTTCACAATCCTTGATGAATGCAGTTTGCTCCCAGGTATCTCCCAACAGATAACCTGGAATGGACATCTCAGGGAAAATGATAAGATGTGCCGAATTGCTTTTGGCTTCCCGTATCATTTCCAACATTTTTTTGGTGTTTTCATCAGGGTGACCAGGAATAATCCGAAGCTGTGCTAATGCAATTTTCATTAATACCCCACACTCCTTTGCATAAAATGTTTTTATGTTTCCATAAACTTATTCTGATAAATATATTGTAACAGAAAAAGAAGGATTTTTCAGATTTTAAGCAAATATTTAGTATATATCTGATACTGTAGTTTTATTTAAGAATATATTAAAGTATGTTACAATAGAATTAACTTATTATAGAAAGGCAAAAGGATTTGCTTTTTGGACACTAAAAGGATTTGGAAGAAGTGGTGGATATATGAATTATAAAGGCGCACTTATAGTTGGCATATTAGTGGAAATACTGTTGGCTGGAGCTGCGGCTGCTTTTTATTTCCTATATTATGTTCATACACCTGCATATTCTATGAATGCATTGCAGAAGGCTGTAGTTAGTCATAATACTGAGGAATTTCAGAAATATGTCGATTTGGATGCCGTGTTAAACAAAGGAGCCAATGATCTCAGTAATCTGGTAGATGCAGACAGCCCGGATAAGCAGATGATTCTGGATGGCAGTCTGGTTGAGCAGACAAAGGAAGATATTTTATATTTTGTAGCAAATGAAAAGTGGCCGAAGGAGGAGAATGTTTCTCAGGTAACGGCCTTTCAGGACAAAATTGGTCTTCGTACCATGATAATGAAAAAGGTTGAATATGTTTCCAAGGATCCTGTCATTGAAACTGATGAGGGTGAGGAAGCAGCTGAGGGCTCAGAATCCAAGGCATCGGAAACTGCGACAGTGGCTGTGAGAGTGTTTGAACCAAATTATGGTGACAGCTTCGTTTTGAAGTTTAAGATGCGCCAGACTGATGAAGAAGCCTGGCAGATTTACGACATTATAAATTATGCCGAGTTCGTGGATGCCCTGGTAAAACAGAATGACCGGGATATGAAGCGTTATGTGGATAAGGTTCGGACAAATCTTAAAAATACAGAGGATAAATTTGCCGAGCTAAAAAAGAAGATTCCGGAGATAAACAAGGACTGGATTATTGAGGCCGAAAAGATTATGAAGGAATCCTGTGAGGGCCTTGATGAGCTAAAGGTTCCAGTTGGTGGGAAGCATTTGGAGAGCCTACTTGCAGAGCGTAAATCCATTTTCTATGAAATGATGGATGACTACTATACCTCCCTTAACCATCAGGAAAGGGTGGAGGATTATAAGAAGCATGCTGAAGAGCAGGCCAAGGAGGATGCTGCCAAGGCAGCCAGAGGGGAAAAGGTTAAGAAACGCCGTGCCCCTAATTTTGAGGCCCAGGCTACGAAGATTAATGGGGAAGTATCTGCATCAAATAAGCGGTGGGAAGAAAATAAGGCTGAAATTGCCAAAATTATTGGCCCATCTGATGAAGTCCGGGCCCGTGGCGTCAGGGCAATGCGTAATAATGACGATGCAGCTGTAAGGGCAGCAAATTACCCTGGTGCTGATGCAGACGTTGGTGCTGATTTTAGTCCGGTTCGTGCAGAAAACCTGCCAGAAGTATCAGCTATTAAATAAAAAGTAAATCCTAACAGTAATTAGTATACAAAACGGTAAGGATTAACAATAAAAGTCTGTATGTACAATACAAATGTCTTGTGATATACTTATGTAGTGTTTCGAGATATTATGAGACAGGAGTATTCGGATATGAAAATAAAAAAAACAAATGCAGCACGCATATTGGATAATCTAAAAATACCTTATGATATAAAAGCCTATGAGGTGGATTTGGACGATCTCAGTGCGATTCATGTTGCAGCCTCCACAGGAATGGACGTAAAAATGGTGTTTAAAACCTTGGTTTGTCGTGGTGACAAGACCGGTGTACTTATGGCCTGTATACCTGGGGATGGTGAACTGGATTTTAAAGCCCTAGCAAAGGCTTCAGGCAATAAAAGTGTTGAAATGGTTGCCATGAAGGAAGTGCTGGGGCTTACTGGTTATATACGGGGTGGTTGTTCTCCCCTTGGGGCCAAGAAAAATTATCCTGTTTTCCTTGATGAATCATCGGAGAATTGGGATACCATCGCCATAAGTGCCGGAATTCGTGGACAGCAGCTTCTGCTAGCTCCAGATGATTTGGCAAAGGCTGTAAATGCCACTGTGGGAAAGTTAATTAGATGACCTCATCCACCGCCCTTACAGGACTAGCTTTGCGTCGCAAGCAGTACCCCGACGGACTTTGTCCCAGTACCATAGGTGCTTCCCCCGGTGGGGAAGGCATTAAAAAAGGAGTGAATATAATATGAAATATATAAGCACAAGAGGAAACAAGCAGAATTTGACCTCAGCAGAGGCTATTATTAAGGGCTTGGCTGATGATGGCGGCCTTTTTGTACCAGACAGCATGCCCCATGTGGATATGGCATTTATTGAAGGCTTACAGCGTCTTTCCTATCAGGAACGTGCCGTAAAGGTTCTCAGCCTCTTTTTGACTGACTATACTCAGGAGGAAATTGAGGGCTGTGTGAGTCGTGCTTATGGTAATGGTAAATTTGACGATGCTGCTATTGCTCCTGTAAATTTTTTAAAGGATGTTTCTGTGCTGGAGCTTTGGCATGGACCTACATCTGCCTTTAAGGATATGGCCCTGCAGCTGTTACCTCAGCTGTTGTCCACTGCCTTGAAGAAAACTGGTGAAAAGAATGAAGTGCTTATTCTTGTGGCTACCTCCGGCGATACTGGCAAGGCTGCACTGGAAGGCTTTAAGGATGTGGAGCAGACCAAGATTATGGTTTTCTATCCTGATAATGGTGTCAGCCGTATTCAGCGTTTGCAGATGGTTACCCAGCAGGGCAGTAATGTGAATGTTACCGCTGTGAAGGGGAATTTTGATGATGCCCAGAGTGGTGTAAAGGCTATTATCAATGACAGTAAATTAAATGCCCAGCTCAATGAAAAGGGAATTTCCCTTTCTTCAGCAAACTCCATTAACTGGGGTCGTCTGGTACCTCAGATTGTATATTACTTTAGTGCTTATGCAGATATGCTTAATAAGGGGTGCATTAAGGCTGGGGATAAGATTAGCTTTGTTGTACCAACAGGTAATTTTGGCGATATTTTGGCGGGCTTTTATGCTATGTCCATGGGACTTCCTGTAAAGAAGCTCATTTGTGCGTCCAACACCAATAATGTACTTACGGACTTCCTAAACACTGGAGTTTATGACAGAAACCGTGATTTCTACAAAACAATCAGTCCTTCCATGGATATACTTATTTCCAGCAATCTGGAGCGTCTGCTTTATCATGTTACAGGAGATACAGCCAAGGTGGCAGGCTGGATGAAGGAATTGGCTGAAACTGGAAAATACGATGTTGGAGCAGAGGTATTGTCCAAGATTAAAGAGGTATTCAGTGCAGATTGGTCTGATGATAGTGCCACAAAAGGTATGATAAAAAGGGAGTATGATATGGAAAAGTATATTCCGGATCCTCATACCGCCGTTGCCTGGAATGCCTTTTACAAGCTGGATGATCAGAAAAATGTTGTTATTGTTTCCACAGCCAGTCCATATAAATTCAATGAAAGTGTTCTTACAGCCCTTGGTCAGGATATTGATGGCAAGGATGAATTCCAGCTTCTGGATGAGTTGTCCAAATTAAATAATTTTGGAATACCAGCGGGATTGGCTAAGTTAAAAATGGCTAAAATTTCCCATGAAAACACTGTGGAAAAGGGAGAAATGCCTAAAAGTGTATTACAATTCGCTGAAAATAAGAAAAAGTAATAGGAACTATAACCAGATATTATCATAAAATAATACTTAACAATTTTTGACAAATTGCCTTAAAACGACTAAAATACAAAAAGGATATTCCGCTAGACGGAATGGTGTTTATCTAATCATAAATGCCATAAATGATTTGATTTGAGTCCTGGGTCTAAAGACTCAGAGGGGGAGCAGATTATTGTGGCAGAATAGTTAAAAGAAAGAGGTAGATAGCAAAATGGCAACAATTGACTTGACTAAGTATGGTATCACTGGTACTACTGAGATTGTTCACAACCCTTCCTATGAGGTACTGTTTGAGGAAGAAACTAAGGCTGGTCTCGAGGGCTTCGAGGTTGGTACTCAGACTGAGCTCGGTGCTGTAAACGTTATGACTGGTATTTACACTGGCCGTTCTCCTAAGGATAAGTACATCGTTATGGATGCTAATTCCAAGGATAAGGTTTGGTGGACTTCTGATGAGTACAAGAATGATAACCATCCTATGTCTGAGGACGTATGGGCAACTGTTAAGGATATCGCTAAGAAAGAGCTCTGCAATAAGAAGCTCTATGTTGTTGATGCTTTCTGCGGTGCTAATAAAGATACCCGTATGGCAGTTCGTTTCATCGTTGAGGTTGCATGGCAGGCTCACTTTGTAACCAACATGTTTATTCAGCCAACTGCTGAGGAACTTGCTAACTTCGAGCCAGATTTCGTTGTATACAACGCTTCCAAGGCTAAGGTAACCAACTACAAGGAACTCGGTCTGAACTCCGAGACTTGCGTAGCTTTCAACACTACTTCCAAGGAGCAGGTAATCATTAACACTTGGTACGGCGGCGAGATGAAGAAGGGCATCTTCTCCATGATGAACTACTACCTGCCGCTTAAGGGCATCGCCTCCATGCACTGCTCCGCGAACACGGATATGGAAGGCAAAAATACGGCCATTTTCTTCGGCCTCTCCGGAACGGGCAAGA
>DFHJ01000063.1 GCA_002372665.1 Anaerovibrio lipolyticus | reverse complement strand
GCATTAGTATAGGTAAGCCAGCATGGAGTCTGCTCCCTTGTGGTAATATCACTCATAAAGGAAAAATTACGGGCCTCATCATTACCCGGCTGAATCTCCATCTTGTCATAATCAAGAGTTCTGGCATCCACTCTGGCAGGAGTACCAGTCTTAAAACGCATCAGCTTAATACCTGCATCCAAAAGGGACTGGGACAGCTTTTCCGCTGAGCGCTGACCACTCGGACCACCGGAATATGTATGAAGACCTATAATAATCTGGCCCTTTAAATATGTTCCCGTTGCCAAAATAGCCGCATTACAAAGGTACTGCTCCATATTTTCGGTGATAATACCCTTTATCTCATTATCCTCAATAATGAGCTTATCGATCATCAGCTGCTTAACATCAAGATTTTCAGTATTTTCACATACTTCCTTCATGCGAAACTGATAGTGCTTTTTATCAGCCTGGGCACGTATGGCATGTACAGCAGGACCCTTTCCGGTATTCAGCATTCTAAACTGAATACATGTCTCATCTGCATTAATACCCATCTGGCCACCAAGAGCATCCAGCTCCCTTACCAAATGTCCCTTGGCAGGTCCCCCGACAGAAGGATTGCATGGCATAAGGGCAATATTATCCATACTGAGAGTAGCCAACAAGGTGCTACAGCCCATACGTGCAGAAGCCAAAGCAGCCTCCACTCCCGCATGACCGGCACCAATTACAATAACATCATATTTTCCAGCTATAAACAGCTTGTCACTCAATTTTAATTCCTCCAATGGAACCCTTTATTTACCTATACAGAAATTTGAGAATATCTGATATACAATATCATCCTCAATAGTTTCGCCAGTTATTTCCCCCAGCTTTTCCCAAGCACTGCGAAGGTCAATAACAATAAAGTCCTCACTCATCCCCATGTCAATTGTATTTATGGTGTCATCCAAAAGATTAGCTGTCTGACGGAGAATTTCCCCCTGCCGGGCATCACAAAGAGCCTGGCTCTCCACAATATCAGTATGCCCGCCATAAACTATATCCTTAAGAAGCTTCTCAAGGTTATCCTTTCCTTCACCGCTCTTGGCAGACATAGGAACAATGCCACGAAGCCTTACGTTGGGGCAATGATTTATTTTTTCACTAATGATATCGTTATTTGTATCAGCTGACAAGTCCATTTTATTCATTATAACAATGACATTTCCCGGACATTTATCCATGAGCTGAATTATCTCCTCATCCTCTGAAGTCAGCTCCTCATTGCTGTCAAAAACTGCCAGCACAAGCTCTGCATCATTGGCGTATGAATAAGCCTTTTCCACACCAATTTTTTCCACGATATCATCGGTATTGCGAATCCCTGCAGTATCAATCAAACGTAAAGGAATACCACCAATATTCACATACTCCTCAATACTGTCACGGGTAGTACCGGGAACATCAGTAACAATTGCCCGTTCCTGTCCCAAAAGAAGATTCATAATGCTTGATTTTCCCGCATTAGGCTTACCAATAATAGCGGTTTTAAGTCCGTCCCTCAGAATTATACCCGTATTTGCTGATTCCAGAATTTTTCTTATTTTATCCTGCAGCAGCCTAACCTTTTCACGGGTATCCTCAAAGTCCATTCCCTCAATATCATCCTCGGGAAAATCAATGGAGGCCTCAAGATGGGCAATGATACCCAAAATATCATTACGAAAGGACTTTATTTTATCGGAAAAGCCACCGGAAAGATGACTCATGGCCATTTGCAGTGAAGCCTTGGTCTTGGCATTTATTACATCCATAACGGCCTGGGCCTGACTTAAGTCAAGTCTGCCATTTAAAAAAGCCCGTTTGGTAAATTCTCCAGGCTCTGCAGCTCTTGCCCCCATGCGATATGTAAGGGCCAATATTTCCCGCATAACAATGCTGCCACCGTGACACTGTATTTCCACCACGTCCTCACAGGTATATGAATTTGGAGCATTCATCACAATACAAATAGCTTCATCAATGATCTTGCCCTGTTCATCCTGGACCTTACCATAAATCGCTGTTCTGTAGCCATATTCCTCTATGGACTTTGCAGCAAAGGGTCTGAAAACCTTATTGGCAATGGAAATGGCTTTTTCACCGCTGATTCTGATAATGCCAATACCACCTTCTCCGGGAGCTGTGGCAATGGCACTGATGGTTTCATCCATCAATTTTTTCTCCTGCATAAATCCTCCAAATTCATATTTCATAAAATGATAAATTATTCAGATGGGTTTTTAAACTCCACCTGAATTTAGTTGAATTTTACCCAGGGCTTTACTGGTGCTTAACTCCCACCTACGAGGAAGGAGTCTTAGCACCAGTTAGCATCGGATAAAATATAGAAAAGGCTGTCCCCAAAGGTGAGACAGCCTCTATAAATCATATTTCCAGGAGAGAATTAATCTTCTCTGTCCTTGCGCTCATGATAATCGCGACGGCCACCACGCTTCAGTTCAATTACAACCTTGCGATAAGGCTCATCACCAGAGCTATAGGTAGATACGCGATAATTATCCTGCAATGCCATGTGAATAATCTTTCTTTCATGACGATTCATTGGCTCCAGAACAATACGTTCTCCAGTTCTTCTTACCTTGTCAGCCAATCTCATAGCCAGACGGCGCAGGGTATCCTCACGACGACTTCTGTAGTTCTCAATATCGATAATGATGCGAACCTTATTATCAGTGAGACCACGGTTAGCAGCCAGATTTGAGAGGTACTGCAAAGAATCAAGGGTCTGACCATGCTTACCAATCAAAATGCCCAAATTATCGCCAATAAGATTGAAAACAGTACCATCCTCAGACTCGCTCTTTTCAATCTCTATATCCAGCTTCATAGCCTTAAAGATATCACTAAGGAATTTTTCTGCCTTCTCAATAGGTGAGAGTTCACGAACTACGGCCCTAACCCTTGCAGGCTTGCCACCAAGCAAACCGAGGAACCCCTTAGTTGGCTCCACAACCTCTACAAATTCAACTAAAGCAGGGTCAACACCAAGCTCACTCAAGGCAGCCTGCTTTGCTTCATCAACTGTTTTACCAGTCTTCTCAACTTCTAAAGACATAAAATCAAGCAGCCTCCTTCTGGTCTTCTTTTCTGAACATATACCACTGCTGAGCCATCTGACATATATTCATTACTACCCAGTACAGTACCAGACCTGCTGGGAAATTAATGGAAATGTAGCCAATAAATATTGGCATAATGTACATCATCATCTTCATCTGCTGATTTTCCTGACCATTCATTGCCATGGACTGACGCTGAGCAAGATAAGTAGTCAAAGCAGAGAGAAGAGGCAAAATATAGGTAGGGTCAGAATCAGACAGGCTGGACAACCATAAGAAGGTTGGATCACCAGAATACTCCAATCCGTACAGAGAATAATAAACACCCATGAGGATTGGCATCTGTACCAGAAGTGGCAGACAGCCTGCCAAAGGATTTACTCCGGACTCCTGATAAAGCTCGCCCATCTTCTGCTGCATGAGCTGTGGGTTATTCTTATAATCCTTCTGGATTTTCTTTAATTTTGGCTGAATCTCCTGCATTGCCTTCATGGACTTAATCTGCTTTGCATTTAAAGGATAAAGACAAAGCTTTACGCAGATAGTCATGAGAATGATGGCAACTCCATAGTTTGGAAATCCTACCGCAACAGTAATGTTGTAAAACCCATCCATGACAAGGCGGAACAGATTTACAACAGGCTCAAATGCCGATGCTAAAAAATCCAATTTAACACATCCTAATTTCTACAGTATAAAAACTGTCAAAAAAAATAAAATCCTATTTTACGGAACCGGATCATATCCACCTTTATGAAATGGATGACAACGAAGAATTCTCTTTATTGCCAAATATCCACCCTTCACGGGTCCGTATTTTTCAATAGCAATCATCGCATATTCCGAACAGGTGGGAACATAGCGACAGGAAGGCGGTTTAAGTGGTGAAATATAAGAGCGATAAAACTCAATCATGAATAACATGAATTTCTTCACCAATTATTCTCATCTCCCAAAAATTTCGGCCTTTCTGCCCAAATTGAGAAAAGCCTTTTCGATAACATTGTATCTAACTTCCACAGCTGGTTTCCTGCCAACCAAGAGAATACAAATATCCTTCTTTATATCCTGCTGGTGCAACCGGTAACACTCACGCATAAGACGCTTGACTCTATTACGCGCTACAGCATTGCCCAGTTTTTTTCCGGCAGCAAAGCCAACCTTGTCCTCCAGCCCGTTTGCTGTGAAGACATACAATACTAAGTACCTGTTTGCATAGGATTTCCCAAAACGGTGGACCTTTTGAAAATCGTTCCTACGACGCAGGATCCGACTTTTAGGCAACTTGTACATGGCAAAATCCTCATTTCAGCAAATAGAACATAGAACCAGATACATAACTCATAAAAAAAAGAGTATAACTGGTTCTATAGAGAAAAATAGGCCACCGAAGTGACCATATTATTAAGCTGAAATCTTCTTTCTGCCTCTAGCACGTCTTCTTGCTAAAACCTGACGGCCACCCTTAGTCTTCATACGCTCACGGAAACCATGAGTCTTCTTCTTCCAATGATTGTTAGGCTGATAAGTCTGCTTCAATGTTGGCACCTCCTTATATCATTACGAGCAAAATACTCGGTCAAACCGCAATTACACATAGTCCTTGGATTTTAACTAACAAGATTATAGACCACCGTTTATTATAGTGTCAAGAAATTTTACTAGGCAGACTGGGTATAAGTCAATATTTTTGTGGATAAATCCTTCTTTTGGATTACATATACACCATTTTTTGTTGATAACTCCAAGATATTCTGCTATTATTATGAAGGTATTTCACATATACTTATCAACAGAGTTCGAGATATATTTTTCGGATATATTATATGGAAGAAAAGCATAAAAATATAATACATAAAATACCCAAACACTTGATTTATCCACATACTTATTAACAAATGTGGATAAATTTATTTATCTGTTGATTATTTTTTCGAGGAGAATTTTAGAGATGAATCAAGACCAGCTTAATGAAATTTGGGACAAAATAATCACTGAGCTTCAGAATACATTGGCACCACAGGTAATTGAAAACTGGTTATCAATGCTGAGCCCTATGGATTATGACAATAATGTAATTGTTTTAAGTGCTCCAAATGATATTGTCAAAAAGTTTATTGACGAGCGTTACATGACTATTATTGTGGACGCCTGCAAAAACACCCTTAACAAATCTGATGTTACTTTTGAAATAAAGGTTGTTGAAAAGGCAGCTCCTGAACCTGAAGAACCAGTGGGAAATCTTTTCAATGACAATGATAGCAAGGCTTCCTTTGTGGCAGCCTATGATACCCCTGGTCAGATTGCACCTGGCGATGCTTCATCACTGAATCCACGTTATATTTTCGATACCTTTGTTGCCGGCAGCTTCAACCGTATAGCCTATGCCGCTGCCCAGGCTGTTGCCAAGAATCCGGGTAAAAACTACAATCCGCTGTTCATGTACGGCGGTGTGGGCCTTGGCAAAACCCATCTCATGCATGCCATTGGCCATGAGGTATTAAAAAATAATCCTGAAAAGAGAGTTCTCTATATCACTTCTGAGAAGTTCACCAACGAGCTTATTAACTCCATTCGTGATAATACCACTGAGGCTTTCAGACAGAAATACAGAAATATTGACCTATTAATGGTTGACGATATTCAGTTCCTTTCCAAAAAAGAGAGAACACAGGAGGAATTCTTCCATACCTTTAATGCCCTCCATCAGGCCAACAAGCAGATTGTACTGTCCTCAGATAGACCTCCACACGAAATCAAAACTTTGGAGGAGCGTCTTAGTTCCCGCTTTGCCGGCGGTATGCTGACAGATATTCAGCCTCCTGATTTGGAAACAAGAATTGCCATTCTGAAAAAGAAAACTGAAGCAGAGCACATTGATGTGCCAAACGAAGCCCTTGTTTACATAGCCAGCCGCATTGATAACAACATCCGTGAGCTGGAGGGTGCTCTCACAAGAGTAGTTGCTTACTCCGAGCTTATTGGTGAAAAGATCACAACCGATCTGGTGGCAGATACCTTAAAGGATGTATATCCTGAAAATCACAATAAGGAAATCACCATGGATGTTATTCAGGAGGTTGTGGCAACCCACTTCAACCTTAAGGTAGAAGACCTTAACAGCAGTAAGCGCACCAAGGCACTGGCTTATCCACGACAGATTGCCATGTATCTTTGCCGCGAGCTGACCAATTCTTCACTGCCACAAATTGGTGAATTCTTTGGTGGCAGAGACCATACCACGGTTCTCCATGCCCACACCAAGATCAGCGAGGAAAAGGGCGAAAACATAAAACTTGATAATACTCTACAGGAACTTACAAAACGCATTGAAAGACTTTAAGCAATTATTCCACATTTTCTGTGAATAACTATGTATATTCCCTGTAGAAGAAATGTAGATAACATTAAGGGAAGGATTATTCTGTGATTATTGTGGATATCCTTCCCTGTTTTATCAACTTTTTATAAACATGTGGATTTTCTTTTTTTTCAAAGACTCCATCCACTTATCCACTTTTCCACAGGCCCTACTATTACGACTACTATTTTTTATATATATAATCATCATAAATACATAAGGGGTGCATAACATGAAATTTATATGCCAAAAAAACGATTTACTCCAGGCAATTCAAACCGTATCAAAGGCAGTTTCCTCAAAGCCTCAGAATCCAATCCTTTCGGGAATCTATATAAAAGCAGAGAATAATACCTTGGAGCTTCAGGCCACAGATTATGAAATTGGCATTATCTCCAAGATAGAAGCTGAGGTTTCAGAACCGGGCAATATTGTATTGTCTGGCAGATATATTCAGGAGGTTATCAGAAAGCTTCCTGGGGTTACTGTAGAATTTGAATATGATCGTCAGGAGAAAATCTCCCATATTCGCTCCAATCGTTCCCATTTCACTTTGCTCAGCATGTCTGCCGACGATTTTCCTATTATCAAGAAATTAGAGGCAAATAAGAGCTTTACTATAATGGATAATGTGCTTCAGGAACTTATTGGAAGAACCACCTTTGCCTGCTCCAATGAGGAAGCAAGACCTGTATTTACAGGCTGTTTACTGGAACTCAACGATGCTTCTGTAGTAATGGTTGCCACTGATACAAAGAGATTGGCTATTCAGTCAAAGGTCCTGGAGGAATTTGAGGGTCAGAGCAAGATGATTATTCCTTCCAAGATTTTGAATGAAATTCATAAGCTGCTGTCCTCTGATATGCCACGCCCTGTAAATATCAGCTTCAATTCCAATCAGATTAGCTTTGAATTTGATAATACCTATATTTCGTCCCGTCTTATTGACGGTCAGTTCCCTGATTATCATAGGGTAGTACCAAGTGATTTTGGTACCAGAATAAAGCTGAATACCGAGGAGTTCCGTTCCGTTGTGGACAGAACTGCTCTTATTTCCCGTACCAATGATTACAATGTGGCTACAATGGAATTCGCCAATGGCATGGTTCGCATTACCTCTGACAATCCGGAAATCGGTAATTCAGATGAATCTATTGCCGCAGAAATTGATGGCGATGATATTGTTATTTCCTTCAATGCAGACTTTGTTTCTGATGTATTGAAGACTATAAACACCAAGGAATTTTATATATCTCTCAATAATACATTGAGCCCTGCGGCTATTCGCATGATGGATGATGAATCCTTTACTTATATTATTACTCCTGTCCGCACTCCGGGAAAATAAAATGATTCTATTCAGTTCGCGTGGGGTAATCAAAGAGGTAAAATATGGCTAATATTGAAAAAATAGAAGTAAATACTGAAACGATACAGCTGGACCAGTTTTTAAAGTGGGCCGGTGTTTTGGAATCCGGTGGTCAGGTGAAGCTCATGATAGAAGATGAGATGATTCTGGTAAATGGAAAAGTGGAAACGGCCCGCCGTAAAAAGCTCCATGAAGGTGATGTGGTAGAAATCAAGGAAATGGGCTCATGGCAGGTTGTTTTCAAGGGAGAATAACAGGTCATGAAGCTGAAGCACCTGAAGCTGGTAGGATACAGGAATTACGAGGAACTGTCCTTGGATTTATCTGATGGAACGAATATATTTATCGGCAGAAATGCTCAAGGAAAAACCAATATCCTTGAGTCTGTTTGCTATGCCTCCATGGGAAGCTCCTTTAGGACAAATACTGATAACGACCTTATTATGTGGAATCATCCCGGGAGCTTAGTATCCATAGATTTTCAGCGTATGGGTGTGGACAATAAGCTGGAATTTATTTTTCAGCGGGAAAAAAGGCGTCAGATTATTCATAACGGCAGTAAAATAAAGGCCAAGGAGCTTATTGGAATCATTAATGTGGTGTTGTTTTCTCCTGAGGATCTTACCCTTATAAAGGGGGCTCCTTCTGAGCGCAGAAGATTTCTTGATATGGAAATATCCCAGGCCAGTCCTGCCTATTATGGTGAGTTAATAAAATATAACCGATTATTGCAGCAGAGAAATACCCTTCTAAAGAGCATCAGGGAGGGAAAGGCCCAGGCATCAATGCTGGAAATGTGGGACAGTCAGCTGGTGGACAGTGGCATAAAAATAATTGGCAAGCGTCTGGAAACGGTAAAAAAGCTAAATATGCTGGCAAATCTTATGCA
Source organism: Anaerovibrio lipolyticus (assembly GCA_002372665.1). Taxonomy (GTDB): domain Bacteria; phylum Bacillota; class Negativicutes; order Selenomonadales; family Selenomonadaceae; genus Anaerovibrio; species Anaerovibrio lipolyticus_C. The sequence continues at coordinate 12,777 of DFHJ01000063.1, read as the reverse complement.
GAGGCGAATTTCCACCAACGAGGAAAATCTGTCTCTTTCTTACTGTATCAAGGGATACACAGGAGTTGTGGATAAGATAGATGAAAAAATGATTTTATGGTATAATGAGACGTTGCGTGAAGTAATACGTGAGGATATATATCGTGGTTCCACCAGTATAGGTCCTCACCGTGATGATATTCAGATTTATGTAAATGGCATAGATTTGAAGGCCTTCGGTTCCCAGGGCCAGCAGCGTACAGGTGTATTGTCCATGAAGCTGTCAGAGCTGGAATTTATCCGTTCTGAAAAGGGCGAATATCCAATTTTGCTTCTGGATGATGTTATGAGCGAGCTGGATATGAACCGGCGGCAGCAGCTTTTGAAATTTATCAAGAAGGAACATATACAGACCATTATTACCGCCACTGATAAGGCTTATTTCCCTGAGGATGCTAATTGTGTTTTTTATAAGGTGTCCGGGGGAACCGTTGAGGTAAGTGACAGGATGTGATACCATGTCAGCTCCCAGAAAGGGCAAGCTGGAGAAAATGAATATTATACTTCCCCAGATTGTGAAATCCATGGTAATTGGCGAGGAATTTTCTTCCCACATGATGATGTTTTATTGGCCGAAAATTGTGGGAAAGCATATTTCTGATAATGTATCACCTGTGAAGCTGGAATTTAAGAAGCTGTTTCTTTATACTTCTCATCCTATTTGGGCTACCCAGCTTTCATACATGAAGGATGAAATAAAAAATAAAATAAACAGTTTCATGGGTGAATATTTGGTGGAGGATCTGGTATTTACCAACATAAAGCCAGAAAAAATTGATGTTGATGATAAGGGCAATGAAGCTGATATGGGCCGGGAAATTCAGAGGATGGATATTTCTGAGGAAAAGGTCAGTGAAATATCCCGCGACCTTGATGAAGTAAAGGATGATGAACTGAGAAAAATTCTTCTGAGGGTCCAGATTAACGATGAAAAATTGAAAAAATACCGCAAAAATACCAACTGGCATCCCTGCAGTAAATGCAATACCTTGTGTCCACCAGAGGATCAGCTTTGTGATAGCTGTAAGCGGAATGCCAATATAGACAGGCTGAAAAGCATAAGACGATACCTTATGGATGTACCCTGGGCAAGGTTTTGCGATATTGTAAAAACTATTCCCTGTACTGCAGAGGAAGTAAATGAGCAGAGGATTATACTGATGCAGATACTGGCATCAAAGATAAGCTCAACAAATACTGATTGCATGGAGGCTACCATACTTACCATGCTTTATAAATCTGTTTCTCCGGATAAGCTTACTCCGGAGCTAAGGCAGAAAACCATAGAAAAATTCAAATATGATTTTATGGACAGCTTTGCCATGAAAAACGGCAAAAAATACCATAAGAACATAAAATGATAACTCATTCAGATGGAGTTTTAAACTCCACCTGAATTTAGTTGAATTTTACCCAGGGCTTTACAGGTGCTTAACTTCCACCTAAGAGGAAAGAAGTATTAGCACATGTTAGCATCGGATAAAGCATAAGAATGTTTGATTTGGAGGAGAATTAATTAATGGCCACTGAAAATGAAGCTTTGATTAATGATGAAGAAGTACAGATACACGTGGAGGAGATAGGTACCGAGGTATCCGCCGTTGATGGTGATTATGGTGCCGATCAGATTCAGGTTCTTGAGGGGCTGGAGGCAGTAAGAAAGCGTCCTGGTATGTATATCGGCAGCACCTCCGAGCGTGGTCTTCACCATCTGGTATATGAGGTAGTTGATAACTCCATTGATGAGGCCCTGGCTGGTTACTGTACTGATATTGACGTAACTATTCATAATGACAACAGTATCACTGTTGTTGATAATGGCCGTGGTATTCCAGTTGACCTTCATGAAACCGGCAAACCAGCTGTGGAGGTTGTTCTTACTGTGCTTCATGCCGGAGGTAAATTTGGTGGTGATGGCTATAAGGTATCCGGTGGTCTTCATGGCGTAGGTGTATCTGTAGTTAATGCCCTTAGTGAATATATGGATGTTCAGGTAAAGCGTGATGGCAAGATTCACGAAATTGCCTTCAAACGTGGTGTTACCACTTCGCCAATGACTATTACCGGAGAAACCGAGGAAACCGGTACCAGAGTTCATTTTATGCCGGACAAGGAAATTTTCAGTGTCACTGAGTATAATTTTGATACTCTTAAGCACAGACTTAGGGAGCTGGCCTTCCTTAATCGTGGTATTACCATCAATCTCAGCGATGAGCGCAACGGCAACCGTGAATCCTTCCATTATGATGGCGGTATCCGTTCCTTTGTGGAGCATCTGAACCGCAAAAAAACTAAGATAAATGAAACTCCAATTTATTTTAACGGTACCAAGGATGATATTGTTGTGGAAATTGCCATGCAGTACAACGATACCTATCAGGAGAATATCTATAGCTTTGTAAATAATATAAACACTGAAGAGGGCGGTACCCATCTGGCTGGTTTCAAGATTGCCCTGACCCGTGCTGCCAATGATTTTGCCAAGAAGAATAATATTATCAAGGGAAATCAGCAGAATCTTTCCGGTGAGGATGTGCGTGAGGGTCTTACCTGCGTTATCAGCTTAAAGATCCGTGAGCCTCAGTTTGAGGGTCAGACCAAGACAAAGCTTGGTAACTCTGAGGTCAGAGGTATTGTGGATTCCATAGTATCAGAGGGTCTCAACGAATACTTTGAGGAAAATCCTGCTATTACCAAGCGTATACTTGACAAGGCTGTTATGGCTTCCCGTGCCCGTGAGGCTGCCAGAAAGGCCCGTGAGCTCACCAGAAGAAAGAATGCCCTGGAGGTAAATTCCCTTCCTGGCAAGCTGGCTGACTGCTCTGTTAAGGACCCTGAAAAGGCCGAAATATATATCGTGGAGGGTGATTCTGCAGGTGGCAGTGCCAAGCAGGGCCGTGACCGTCGTTTCCAGGCTATTTTGCCACTTCGCGGTAAGATTCTCAATGTTGAGAAGGCCCGTCTTGACAAGATTTACAGCAATGCAGAAATCCGTACCATGATTACCGCTTTTGGTAGTGGTATCGGTGATGAATTCGATATTTCAAAGCGCCGCTATGGCAAAATTATCATCATGACAGATGCGGATGTTGATGGTGCCCATATCCGTACTCTCCTTCTTACATTCTTCTATCGGTATATGAAGCCTTTGATTGAGCGTGGCCATGTATATATTGCCCAGCCACCTCTTTACCAGATTCGCAAGGGCAAGAAGCACTGGTACACCTTCAGTGATGAGGAACTGGAGGCAAAGCTGAATGAGGTTGGCCGTGATGGCGTAAATGTCCAGCGTTATAAGGGCCTTGGTGAGATGAATCCTGAGCAGCTTTGGGAAACCACTATGGATCCTGAGACCAGAACCATGCTCCGTGTTGATATGGAGGATGCCCAGGAGGCAGATGAGCTCTTTAATATCCTTATGGGTGACAAGGTAGAGCCTCGTCGTCAGTTCATTGAGGAACACGCCAAATATGTGAGAAATCTGGATATTTGATTTTTTGACATTTTTTAATTTATTTTTCATAATTGTGATATATACTCTTCCTAAAGAGGTGAATATTGACTATGAATACATTAAAAACAACAGTATTAATGGCCCTGCTTATGGGTATTATGATAGCCATCGGCAGTGCCTTTGGAGGACGTCATGGCGCTATGCTTATGCTGCTGATTTCCCTGGGGATGAATTTCTTTACTTACTGGTTCAGTGATACCATGGTATTGAAAATGTACGGTGCCAGGGAGATATCCCAGCAGGAGGCTCCACAGCTGTTTAATATGGTTGCCGGTTTGGCTGCCAATGCACAGCTTCCAATGCCTAAGGTTTGCATTATAAATAGTGCTATTCCAAATGCCTTTGCCACTGGCCGTAATCCTTCCCATGCAGCTGTGGCTGTAACCGCTGGAATTATGAATGCCCTGTCTCCCCAGGAGTTAAGCGGTGTTCTTGCCCATGAGCTTTCTCATATTAAGCATCGTGATACCCTGATTTCCACTGTGGCAGCAGCTATTGCCGGTGTTATTTCAATGATTGCCAATATTGCCCAGTGGTCTATGATTTTTGGCAGCAGCTCTGATGATGACGATAATGGTAATATTGTTGGTCTTTTGGCCACCATTATATTGGCTCCGTTGGCTGCAGCACTGATTCAGATGGCTATTTCCCGCTCCCGTGAGTATGAGGCAGATAAGTCGGGGGGAGAAATTTGCGGCAATCCAAATTATTTGGCTGATGCCCTGCAGAAGATTGAATATTATTCAATGCATGCAAGACCAATGGAACAGGCTACTCCGGCCACTTCCCACATGTTTATAATTAATCCTTTGGCCGGCTCAAATATGAAGCTGTCCACCCTTTTCAGCACTCACCCTGCTACCAGTGAGAGAATTCAGCTTCTCCGTCAGCAGGCAGCTGCCATGGGAAAGTAACGTGGTAACAATGGCATCATAAAAAAACAGGTAACAAAAAAGACTGCTCTTTGATGTGAGCAGTCTCTTTTATTGCTTTAAATGATATATTAAGAATTGATTTTGGTGACCTGGGTTTTGCCGATAAGTCCCATGATTGCCATAAGCTGGTCCAGGGATTTTTCAGGGTCCTTAATATTTTTGATAACATAATTGGTGTTTTTCCAGTTATCAAACTCACCATTATTTTCTGCATATTCAAGATGATACTTCATATCAACATTGTTGTGTCCCATCTTGAGCATACGATCAATAAGAGTAACATAGTCCACCATGATAAATACTGTTTCAAGATTATTGGTCAACAGCTTGCTGACCTGCTTTACGCCATTAATGGTAAGCATGGTAACAGATATCTTTTCAGTCTTTAGGGCATTAAGTACATCATTTTTTAAAAGACCATAATAATCGCCCTTATAAGTAACCTTTACAATCCAATCCTGTTTTAAAAAATCACTTTGGCTCAGAAATTTAGTTGTAGCACGATTTTTGTCGAATTCCATAGGGGCCCTGGTGGTATAAACAGGAATGTAGTGAACTCCCATTTCAATCAATCTGGATATGAGTGTTGATTTGCCACTGGCATGAGGGCCGATTAATGCATAAATTTTAGAGGTCATATACATCACCATCAATTCATTCTGTAAAAAACGATACTTCATCTAGTACTATATATTCATTTTATCACAAAAAAAAACAAATAAGTAGAGGCAAATCAAATTAATTTCAAAAAAATATTAACGAAAACACAAAACGGGCAGCTACCGAACGCTACCCGTTTCATGCCATCTACCTATTTCCACCAAAACACTGTCCCCACAGTGTTCACCCAAAATGATAATAACATATTTTAATGCGAAATTCAATTGTTATATGATATTATTAGAGAAAAGTTTAGAATTTTGCATAAGGGGCGAAAAGATGATTCAGGGGATTATAGATATTGGTTCAAATACTGTTCGCATGGCGATTTATGAAATTGAGAATGGTACTATGGAACTGATTTTAAAGAAAAAGCACATGGTGGGACTGGCAGCCTATCTTAATGACAATATTATGAGTCAGGAGGGTGTGGACAAGGTTTGTCAGGTTCTGGAGGAGTATAAGGAATTTCTTGATGTATTCAGCATAAACAATGTTATGGCCTTTACTACTGCTGCTTTGAGAAATTGCAAAAACAGCCATCAGGTGGTGTCTGAAATAGTCGAACGCACTGGCATTAATATTGTGGTTATCACCGGAGACAAGGAAGCTGAATACGATTTTGTAGGTGCCACCAGAAATATTGATATGAGTGAGGGCCTTCTGGTGGATATTGGTGGTGGCAGCACGGAGCTGGTTTATTATGAAAATAACCAGATTACTCATAAAATAAGCCTGCATATCGGTTCTTTGGGATTGAAAAAGGAATGCTGTGCTTCCTTTATGCCAAATAGCGAAGAAGTTGAAAAAATGTATGCCAGAGCCCAGGAAATAATAGATAGTGCCAGTGATTTTAAGGATATTAAATCAAAGGTAATCTGTGGCATTGGGGGGACCTTTAAGGGAACCAGAGCCCTTTACAATGCCCTTTACAGTACGGACAGGAGAAATAAGGAGATAGATACGGCCAAACTGTCTGAGATGATAAGGCGGTTTGGATCCACGGGAAAGCTGACGCAGGCCGAGTCCGTTATTCTCATGAAAAATATTCCTGACAGAATACATACCATTATTTCCGGTATGGTTATCGCAGATGTGATTGCCAAAAGGTTTGCCGCTGAAAAGGTTATTTACAGCGATTCAGGGGTTCGGGAGGGCTTTATCTATTCGGAAATAATAAAATAAATGATATTTGTTCAGAAATAACGATAAAACGAGGCTCCTTATTAGCCATAGATGCCTAAATATCAAAGGACTACAGGGATTTAATCTTTATATATTGGGTAAAATATGGTATAATAAGGAGCTAATTGATTTTGTATTAAACTTTTGAGGTGAGATAGTGGAATTCGGCGAAGGTAAGATTTTACCGGTAAATCTGGAACAGGAGATGCGTAATTCTTATATTGATTACGCCATGAGTGTTATTGTTTCCAGAGCAATACCAGATGTTCGTGACGGTCTGAAGCCTGTACACAGACGTATTCTTTACGCTATGCAGGAAGCTGGCATGACTCCTGGAAAACCATATAAAAAATCCGCACGTATTGTAGGCGAAGTATTGGGTAAATATCACCCACATGGTGATAGCTCCGTATATGATGCTATTGTTCGTATGGCTCAGGACTTTTCCATGCGCTATATGCTGGCAGATGGTCATGGTAACTTTGGTTCCGTGGATGGCGACCCTGCTGCAGCAATGCGTTATACTGAGGTTCGTATGTCGAGAATTTCTGAGCTTATGCTTCAGGATATTGATAAGGAAACCGTTGATTTTACGCCTAACTACGATGAGTCCTTAAAGGAACCAACTGTACTGCCATCAAAGTTCCCTGAGCTTTTGGTAAACGGTACCTCTGGTATAGCCGTAGGTATGGCCACCAATATTCCTCCCCACAACATGAATGAGGTTATTGATGGTGTGCTGATGCTTATTGATAATCCTGATGCTACGGCTGAGGAGCTTATGACCGTTATCAAGGGACCTGACTTCCCAACAGGCGGTCTTATTATGGGTACTGCCGGTATTAAGAGTGCTTATTCCACCGGCCGTGGCCAGATAAAGATGCGTGCCAAGGCCAATATTGAAACCATGTCCAATGGTAAGCCTCGTATTATCGTTACTGAGCTTCCATATCAGGTGAATAAGGCACGTCTTATTGAAAAGATTGCTGAGCTGGTTCGTGATAAGCAGATTGAGGGCATTACTGACCTTAGGGATGAATCTGACCGCAGCGGTATGCGTATCGTTATGGAGCTTCGCAAGGATATAAATCCTGATATTATGCTTAATCAGCTATATAAGCATACCCAGATGCAGGAAACCTTCGGCGTTATTATGCTGGCTTTGGTGGAAAATCAGCCAAAGGTGCTGACCCTGAAGCAGGTTCTCCACTACTACATTAAACATCAGGAAGATGTTATTACCAGACGTACCCGTTACGAGCTGGCCAAGGCCGAGGCAAGAGCCCACATTTTAGAGGGCTTGAATATTGCTCTGGACCACATTGATGCGGTAATTACCACCATCCGTGAGTCCCGTACTGCTGATATTGCCCGTACTGCCCTCATGGAGGGCTTCAGCCTTAGTGAAAAGCAGGCACAGGCTATCCTTGATCTTAGACTTCAGCGCCTCACTGGTCTGGAGCGTGAGAAGATTGAGGAAGAATATCAGGAAATCTTAAAGAGAATTGAATGGTTGAAGTCTGTATTGGCTGATGAATGGAAAATCATGGAAATCATCAAGGATGAGCTCACCGAGGTTAAGCGCAAGTTCGGTGATGAGCGTCGTACCAATATTACCCACGATATGAGTGAGATTGATATTGAGGATATGATTGCTGATGATGATGTGGTTATTTCCATTACCCACAGAAATTACATCAAGCGCATTAAGCTGGATACATATAGAAGACAGAATCGTGGCGGTACTGGTGTAAATGGTATGCCTACCAAGGAGGATGATTTCGTTGAAAATCTCCTGATTACCACCAACCATCACACCATCCTGTTCTATACCAACAAGGGCCGCGTATATTATCTCAAGGCTTATCAGATTGCAGAGGCCAGCCGCACCGCCAAGGGTACAGCTCTCATTAATCTGCTGAAGCTGGATAAGGATGAGAAGGTAAGTGCTGTTATTCAGGTAAGGGATTACGATCCTGATAAGTACCTATTTATGGCCACCAAGATGGGTGTAGTTAAGCGTGTAAGCCTGTCTGACTTCAATACCTCCCGTAAGATTGGCGTTATTGCCATCAGCCTTCAGGAGGATGATGAGCTCATCGGTGTTAAGATTACCAATGGTCAGCAGAAGATTATGCTGGGTACCAAAAATGGTATGGCCATTGCCTTTGAGGAGGACCAGGTTCGCGTTATGGGCCGCATAGCCAGAGGTGTAAAGGGTATCAGACTTACCCCTGGTGATGAGGTGGTGGCTATGGACAGCCTGAAGGAAGATGCTGACGTGCTTACCGTTACTGAATGTGGTTTAGGTAAGCGTACCACCATTGACCAGTACACCGTTCAGCATCGCGGCGGCAAGGGCCTGATTAACCTTAAGGTTACTGAAAAGACCGGCAAGGTAATTGGCATGGCAGTGGTTCAGGAGGATCATGAGCTGCTTCTCATTACTGAGGGCGGTGTGGTTCTGAGAACCTCCATCAGCGGTATCAGCAAGATTGGCCGCAACACCCAGGGTGTTATCATTATGAAGCCAAGTGAGGGGGATAAGGTTTCCTCCATGGCAACCCTGCTGCAGAAAAACGACTAACAGTTAAAAAATTAAGGACTGTGTAAAAGCAGTCCTTTTTTAATGTAAAAAAATATGATATGATCGCTGCCCATAGTATGAATCCATCGCTAAAATTTCTTAACGTTTTGGATTCAACTGCTATAGGCAATCGACCATATCATTTTTAAAGTTTAATTTGCTGTTTTTCCCGCACTTGGTACTGTTGGAGATGGAGCAGGTCCTTTTGGTTTTGGATTTGTTTCCTGTACCACTACAGGCTCCTGCTCCACGGATGGCTCCTCTTTTTCGTAAGGGTCCTTTCTCAGCTTTTCGTCAGTGGATTCCCTCTTGGTAATTTGCTTTGCCCTCTCTATATCCTCAGTATTCTCATGACGATATATTTCCCTTGCCTCCTCGGCATTGAGCTCACGGGCATTGTCTGGAATGGATTCCGCGTATTCACGGGTATCCTCTGCCAAATCGTCTCTTAGATTCTTATCCAGAGTAGTATCAAGGGTATTGGCAACAGTGGTTCTCAGTCTGCCTAAATCAGGAATCCAGTAGCTTACACCATCTATATACATTGGCTTTCCAGGCAACATTTCCGCCTGCAGCCCTGATTTTTGGGCATCCTTAAGGGATGTAGCAAATTCAATAAGCTGCTTTACAGAAAGGTCTGTCTGTACAGAGCCCACCACTTCTTTGATGATAGAAGGAATACGGGGAATAATAGATGGGGATGTGATCTTATCCATAACGGCCTGCATGAATTTTTGCTGGCGTCTGATACGGCCTATATCACCTTCCTCATCACGGTAGCGTACATAGGTAATGGCAGTGTCGCCGTCCATGTGCTGCAATCCTGGCTGAAGATCGATGAGAAGTCCGCCGTCATCATCCCATACATCCTCGTAGTACATTCGCTTCTCTACATTTATATCCACGCCTCCAATGGCGTCGATAATCTTCTTGAAGGATTTTATGTTAATCAGGATATGGTGCTCCATGTGAACACCTATAAGATCCTCCACAGTGTCCTGGGTTAGCGCGTGGCCTCCATAGGCATAGGCTGCATTGATTTTATCAAAGCCATGGCCCCTGATTTTAACACGGGTATCACGAGGAATGGATAGTAGAGCTGCCTTTTTCTTTTTAGGGTCCAGTGTGGCTATCATCAGTGTATCTGAGCGGCCCACATCCCCTTCCCGCTCATCTACACCCATAATCATAACGATAATTTTATCCTTGGCCGTCATAAGATTTGTCTTTTCCGGCTTGGCAGGTTGTTTATCAAAGAGAACGGATGAAGCAAACAGGGCTCCTGCTACTGCCGCAATTGCAAAGGCACATAGGAGCAGGAACATTGGCCAGAAATTGCTTTTCTTTTTCCGACGTCGCTTAGAGCGATAGATGGGTGGCTCTTGGTTGTATTTATTATTTGGCAATATTTTCGCTTCCTTTTATTTTTATATGAAAGAATTGTATTTTAAAATTTAAACTGCCCAACTAGTATATTATTTTCAAATAACTTATGCAACTAATTGTGGATAATATTTCTATTTTTTCAAGTATAATTTTCAAAAATGAAAAGGAGATGTAAAATATCCACAAGTTTTATTGGATATTTTTGAAATAATGGACCTATATATTGTGTTTTGGATAGAAAAAGCTACTATATATTGATTTATTCACAAAGTTATCCACTTTATCCACAAAAATAGAACACATATTATGTGGATATATGTTAATTATTGTGGATAACCTGTGGAAATTGTGTATAAACAGGGGCTTGGGGCTTTGGAAAAAATGAATTGATAAAATTATACTTATAGAATAAAATATATCTAAGTAGTATCGGTATTATTACATTTGTAAAATATTAAGTAAAGGAGCCATGGTAATATGTTAAATGAAGACATTTGCGACACTATGATTAAGATGGCCAAGGATGCCCGTCAGAAAGCGTATAGCCCTTATTCAAACATTAAGGTTGGTGCTTGCATTTTATCATCTGACGGCACTTTGTATGGAGCCTGCAATGTGGAAAATGGCTCAACCAGTCTATCCGTATGTGCTGAAAGAGCAGCTGTTTACAAGGCTATTTCCGATGGCAAGCAGGAGTTTGATGCCATTGCTGTAGTGGCAGATACGGAAAATCCATTTGTGCCATGTGGTGGTTGTCTGCAGGTTATGGCGGAATTCGAAATTCCGGAGATTGTTATGGCCAATCTTGATGGTGATATCCGTGTAATGAAGCTGGAGGAGCTGGCACCATTTGTTAAGTACATGGGTATCAACCATGTTAAGGAACGCTACGAATCCCATTTCAGTGTATTTGATGAGCTGGAGTAAGCGTCTGAAATTTAAAAATTTGATATAAAAAAATGAGGCTATGACCCATGGCATCTTGTGATGCACCTGGTCATAGCCTTTTTTAGTTACAAATTCAACCTAAAAATAATAATACTATAAAAACAGCATACAAATAATATAAATTATTTTATAATAAATTATAAAATAATTATGTAATTGTTATATAATTTATTATAATATAAAAAATGCTAAGATTGACTTTATGATATATATCTCATATACTTTATGAAAGGCAATATCTATGAACTTTGAGGTTGAATTTTATGAAACGGTAGATGGTAAAACACCTGTAGATGATTTCTTGGGGGATTTGGATCCCAAAATGCGGGCTAAGATGGTTGGTATGATGGAATTACTGGAAGAAAAAAGTACTTCACTTCGCGCCCCATATACCAAATATTTACGAGATGATATTTTCGAGTTAAGGTGTAACTTCGGAAATAATATAACACGAGCATTGTTCTTTTTCTATATTGGTGGAAAAATAATTGTTACTAATGGATTTGTAAAGAAAACAGATAAAACGCCAGATTCTGAAATTGAACTGGCGATAAAGCGTCGTCAGGACTACATTACAAGGAAAGGTGATAGGCATGAAGACATTAAAAGAATATAAGGCCGAATGTATGAAAGACCCTGAGTTTGCCAAGGCTTATGAAGAAATGCAGCCTGAGTTTAAGATCATCCGAGCTTTGATAGATGCCAGAACCTTAAGCAATCTAACACAAAAGGAACTGTCTGAGCGTACCGGAATTGCTCAAACAGAAATAAGTCGCATAGAAAACGGTTCTCGCAATCCGTCTATCAAGCTATTACAGAGATTAGCTGATGGGATGGGGATGGTATTAAATATTAGTTTTACTCCTAAAAAAATAGGTGTTTAGAGGGTTTTATAATTTTTAAGATAAACGATCTATCCAAAAAATACAGATTTATGGTTAATTGTAATGAAAAGCAGGGTATGGGAAGCATAGTTGCAGTTCCCATACCCTGTTTTTTAGTTAGAGTTAAGGGGTAAAGTCTTTTATTACCCATATTTCGCGGATTCTGTTGTTTAACACACGAAATACTAGACATGGTCCGGCTTCGCCGAAATATGTATAGACAGTATTTCCTTCTCTATCGGAATCTAAAGTATAGTCTGCCCGCCCGTATAGATCGTTTAAAACTGAAACTGGCATCCCTACAGTTACACCGGCAGGAGTAGCAAGACCATTGTTTTTCTTGCATCTGATTTCAGTTGCATAATTGGTTTGTCCATGAGGTCCCCAGGTATTTACTTCAAGGGAGTTATACCCCCAGCAATATACACTACCACTTTCAATAAAATCTGGTGGTCCGTAAATACCATATATGTAATCAAGGCTTGACTTGTAGGCAATACCACCAATAGCTATTTGGTCACTGGAAAGTTTAGCATTTGCTGTTACAGAAGGGATAAGTAGGACAATCGCAAATATTGCCATTACTAATCGCATAAATGAGTTTTTCATATCATGTCCTCCTCGTATAATAAGTTTTGT
>DFHJ01000099.1 GCA_002372665.1 Anaerovibrio lipolyticus | reverse complement strand
GGACGTTATCTTCCGTGGTGCTGTTGAATTGGGTGGTACACTCTCAGGGGAGCATGGCATTGGCCTTGGCAAGCTCCCTTGGATGGAACTCCAGCACGGCAAGGAAGGTATGAATGCCATGAAGGCTATCAAGCGGGCTCTGGATCCTAATCTGATTTTGAACCCTGGCAAGCTGATTGGAGAGTGTTAATATGGCTAATGAAATCACAGCAGAGGAAATTAATAAGCATGATGCCACATTGCTGAAGGATATAGACGATGCGTTGGCCAACTGCATGAAATGCGGTAACTGTCAGGCTGGGTGCCCAATTTATCGGGAAACCCGAAAGGAATTTTCCGTTGCCAGAGGCAAGATTTCCCTGATGCAGGCCATCCTTAGTGGCAAGCTGGAAATTACCAAGGAGTTTGACTCCATGATGGCTCAGTGTCTTACCTGTAAGACCTGTGCTGCCAACTGTCCTTGCGGTGTAAAGGCAGATGAGCTGATTCTTCGTGGTCGTCATGCAACCATTAAGGCCCGTGGCCTTAATCCAATAAAAAAGACTGTATTCAGCTTATTGTCCAATCGTCCGCTGTTTAATACTGTATTGCGTATGGGCGGTATGTTTGGCTGGCTTACCTTTAAGGATATTCCGGATAAAAATGCGGTGCTTTCCCGTCTGCCTATGCCGGGTATGGATCCTAACAGGGCAACAGCACCATTGGCTTCCACCCCATTGAGGTCTGAGTACCCACCTGTAATCAAGGTGGATAATCCTAGGTACAAGGTTGCGTTCTTTACTGGCTGCACTATCAACTTCATGTACACTGACATGGGTAAAGCTGTCATCGAAGTACTGAAGGAAAATGGTCATGAGATTATTCTGCCAGGAGCCCAGCATTGCTGTGGTACCCCCGTTCATGTGTCTGGTGCCTTTGAGCTGGCTAACGAAATGGCCAAGCATAATATTGAGGTATTTGAGAGATATGAATGCGACTACATCGTAGGTGCCTGCGGTTCCTGTGTGGAAGCATTGCTTGATTATCCAAAATGGCTTGAAGATGAGCCAGACTGGGCAGCAAGGGCTCAGAATATAGCCGATAAGGTTCGGGAAATCAGTCAGTTCCTGGTGGAGACGGGCTATAAGACCGATAATTTAGGGGCCATCAACAAGACCGTAACCATGCATGATTCTTGCCACATGGTTCGTGGTATTCATGTTACCGAGCAGCCTAGAGAGATTCTGAAGTCCATTCCTGGCCTTAACTTCGTAGAAATGAAGGAGCATGACCGTTGCTGTGGCTCTGGTGGTTCCTTCAGCTTGGCTCATTATGAGCTGTCACGTCAGATAAATGACCGTAAGTGTGAAAATATTAAGGCTACCAATGCAGACTATGTATGTGCCAGCTGCCCAAGCTGCCGTATGCATATAACAGATGGTATTGTGCAGAACAAGATGCCACAGGTGGTTTATCACCCGATACAGCTTTTGGCTGAGTCCTATAAGCTGGGGAGACAAAAGTAAATAAAAAAACTAATGGGGCAACGCCATTTTTATGTGGCAGTTGCCCTATTTTAGTCCGATGATAAAGAATATGATTCGACTCAATTAAGACGGGGTAAAAATTTCAACTGAATAAGTCTTCGTTTTATGATATAGTTTATTTAACTTATCAAATAGGAGTGACTGACCATGGGGTTAGATAGAAAAATTTCCAGACGAAAATTCGTTATGGGGATGGTGGCCCTCGGCGCATTGGCAGCTGTAGGTGGGTGGAGTGTTCTTAAAAAGAGCAGCATCGGCCGGGATATTGAAAATCAGGCACGTGAGCTTTTGCAGGATAAACAGGTACAATATCTTCGACAGATGGTGACATCCGACAATGCCAGAAGCCGTAGAATAATGTGGCAGGCAGCTGAAGCAATGAAAAGTCCTCAGGTTCGCTTGCGCCCTTTAAATGAGAAGAATCATGAAAAGGTGATTCCTGTTCAGGATGATTCTTTTTTTGATGACGGAGAAAATCACATTCAATATTCAGCTCTTCTGGATAACCTGGAACCGGATACGGAGTATGAATTTGCTGTGGAAGATGGCGACAAAGCCAGTACATGGCTTCCTGTGAAGACAGCTGCGGATAATAAGAGTAGGTTTTCTATGCTGATTTTCACCGATTCCCAGTCAAGTGATTACAGTGATTGGCGCAATGTGGCGCAAAATGCCCGAAAGCGTCATCCTGAGGCGGAAATATTCACTAATCTGGGCGATTTGGTGGATAATGGGGAGGACAGCAGTCAATGGCGTGCCTGGTTCGGAGCTATTGATGGTATTATTGACCATATACCATTTGCACCTGTAGTAGGTAACCACGAATGCTATAACCGTGACTGGAAGGAACAGCTGCCAATGGCTTATTTGCGTTATTTCAATGTTCCTGAAAATAACAGTAAAGACTTCAATCGCTACTATTACTCCTTCGACTATGGTAATGTACATTTTTCGGTATTAGGTACTGTAGAAAGAGAGATTAAGGGGTTTAAATCAGGCTTAACAGAGGAACAGGTGGAGTGGCTGGAAAAGGATTTGCAGAATTCGACTAAGCCGTGGAAAATCGTCCTGATGCATAAGGATGTCCTTCAATATCGCATTGCCAGAATGCCTGAACGCAAGGAGGGCTTTTCTGAAGAAGGACAGATATTTATGCCTATTTTTGAAAAATATAAGGTGGATATTGTATTGACCGGTCATCTTCATACCTATAGAAATCGGGGCCATATTCTGCAAGGAAAGCATGATTCAAATGGTCCATTGTATATTCTGTGCGGTTTAGCCGGCAATGTTCGCTATGATCGCCTTTGGACTGACCATGCGTTGGATAAGGTAGTGGCACCACAGCCGGAAACGGACAATTATATGACCATGGATGTAGATGGAAAGAGGATAACTATTCGTTGCTTCCTGCCTGATGGAACAAAGCTGGATGAGGTTGAGGTAACGAAATAGGGAATCATATTATCAAGCTATATAGAAAATTGAATACAATTGCGTGAATTAAAGCAGCCAGCCGAATCTGGGCATATACCATTCGGCTGGCTGTTTTATTCATTATTAGGTGGTATGTATTCAATTAAATCGGTAATTTTACAATCTAACGCATAGCACAGTCTGGCCAATACAGCAGTATCCAGCCTTTGAACTGTATTGTTGCAGTAACTCCGTACTTGAGAACGCTGTAATTCTGCCCTGAAGGCCAGTTTATTTATGCTAATATTCTGCGCTTTTCGAATATCCTCCAGCTTAATGCGGATTTCTCCAAAATTTATTTCTTTCATGCCTATCACCATAAAAACAAAACTACTATATATTTTATTCTTTTCATCGGTAGTTTGTAATGGGTGAGATATTATGGTAATATTTATATGGGTAGATATATACCCATATAAATTATGATGTCCGTTTTTATTTGTAAAGGCGTGGAATAAAACCATAGTCGGTATAGAAGCCTTTTTATTGGATAGGAGGAAATGGGATATGTTTAAACATCATATTTCAGCAGGGATAGCATCTTTTCTTTTGTGTACGAGTGTGATGGTTGGGCTGCCAACTATGGCAGATGCTGCAACGTCTGTGAATATTGATAGGGATGATGTGGTTTACCACCGGGTGGCTGACACCCAGTCCAAAAAGCAGGATTTTGAATATGTGCCACAGCAAGGCATAAAGGTAGGGTATATTATTACCGGAGACTATGAGGCATTACTGGATGATAATACTATGGGGTATATTCGTCGCGTTCTCCATACTAAATTCCCAGGAGCCCGTTACCCAATGGAAAGGATGGAAAATATTGATGGGCATATCCATATGGGACGTCGCAATACTGGTGATACCTTTATATTAAGTGAAGCCCATGACGTATTGGCTTTAGAATTCGAAAAATTAGAGAATATGTATAAAAGAATTCCGCGGAAAACGATTGTTAAAGATAGTCAGACCACTTCAGTAAATAATGGAATATCTCTTGACTATAGTTGGAGTAAAAGTAGTGGAGGTGCTTCTGGAGGTGGTTCCAGTTCTAGTGCGTCTGCCAGTGCAGATGCTATAACAAGAGGTATATACGGGGGAATTGATACTGGAACAACTGATTCAGAAACACATTCTGATTATACAATCGATATCGATTCATTGGGTGCTGATAATTCCTATGACTTTACACCACATCTTACAACGCTTCCGAAGGACGATTATGTACAGTTTGCCCGTGAATTGGAGGAAGAGGGACTAGGTGGTTATGATTACCTTATAATGTTTAATATTAAGCCGCTAAAGAGTGTGGTTAAGGGGAAATTGTTTGGCTCTACTCGTCAAAGTGACTTTAGATTGTCGGTTCGAGCAATAGATGTGGCCACAGGGAGATATATTGATCGTGGAGAATATCTATCTAGGGGTACTTCCTCCAGTGCCAATATATCACTTCCGTTTATTGGAAATTTGGGGCCAGGGCCGAGCTGGCGCAGAGCAATGAGAAAATCCCTTATTGATGCCATGATAAAGAGTTTTGATCATATGCCTATAGGCAAGTATTCCATCTGTGATAATCCATACTGTGCCAGACGTCAGGATGAAATCCGTATGGAAAGTGTCTTTGGCAAGAGCCATCGTCATTGTGTAAAACACTGCAATGATAGGACTTTCTGTGGAGATCACATGGTAAGCTACCAGATTGATGCAGATTTGCCATCAGGCTATGTAAAGGGACAGAGCGATGAGCTTTATATTCGTGATTGAATGCTACAAGCAACGGCGAGGCTGGAGCTACTTTAACGGATGTTCAAATTGATTCTTCTGGTATAATTACTGGTATATATTCAAATGGTGTGCGTGTACAAGAGGCTCAGGTGGCAGTGGCACAGTTTACTAATGCGGCTGGACTTATAAAGACGGGGACAAGTCTTTATAGGGTAAGCAGCAATTCAGGTACACCAGTCACTAATAAAGCAAAGAACTTGGGTGTTGTCATTACTCCTGGTGCTCTGGAAATGTCAAATGTGAGTCTTGCAAATGAATTTTCAGATATGATTATTACCCAGCGTGGCTTCCAGTCTAATTCCAAGCTAATAACCGTTGGTGATGAAATGCTTGAAACAGCTATAAATATGAAACGTTAATAGTTGGTAGTGATGAGGCTTTGCTTTTTGTAAGGCCTCATAATGGTTTTTGGCTATTCGGAGGGATTATGATGAACATACGACATAGGTCAATGCTTTGCAGGATTGTTATTGCAGCGATGATACTGTTTTTAGCAGGAAATATTGGTGCAAATACAGGTGAGGCATCTATATGGGATAAGGCGTTTACTTATAAAGGTAATGTGTATAGTATAGATAATTTTCGTACCAGTATAGTAAAATTCCCCAAGTCAGGTAAAGCCTTGGTTTCTTGGTGGCGAATAGAATATGAGGATGGCACTTACTCCATCGAAAAATGGGCTTATAAGGGAAACGTGGCCCGAGGTACAGCTAAAGGATGTCTTCTTGCAGCGGCTCACTATGATTCAGTCGGGAACACAGAAGAAAGTAAGACTATAACCGATAATCCGTTGGAGACGGATTTTGAGGTGGTTTTCCCAGAGTCCATTGGTGAAGAAAAATACAGGACAGCTATAAAGGTATATAGTGATAGGCGGGGCATATTTCAGGTAGAGGAAATAGGAGAGGTTTGGAATTAATTAATGAAGAGGAGTCGCGTGGCTTCTCTTTTTTTTAATACTTCAATTTAATTTCAAGGTCACTTGACTAAAACATCTGACAAATAAAAAAGTCTGTATATTGATTAAATAAGCCAAAAGTTATACCATAATATACGTGTAAATAGCTAAAATATTGGGGTGGTTTTATTTCTATCGTTGACGAGGTTGAAGCAAAACATAATATTGATATAAAGCAGCTTCAATATTTCCTTGATGGAAATGAGGCTGTTTACCTTAAAGAGCGGGCTTTGGCGGTACGGCGGGAGCATTATGGCAATGAGGTGTTTATTCGGGGATTGATTGAATTTACAAATTACTGCCATAATAACTGTTATTATTGTGGTATTCGTCGTGATAACCAGCATATTGACAGGTATCGACTTTCAGAAGAGGAAATAATGGAGTGCTGCAGTGAAGGATATCGTCTGGGCTTTCGTACCTTTGTGCTTCAGGGAGGCGAGGATGGATATTTTTCGGATGAGAAAATTTGTCACATAGTATCATCCATAAAGGGCAGGTTTCCTGATTGTGCTGTCACCCTTTCCATAGGAGAAAAAACGAGAGAGAGCTATGAAGCTTTTTTTGAGGCTGGGGCAGACAGATACCTTCTTCGCCATGAAACTGCCAATGCTGTTCATTATCAAAGGCTTCATCCATCTGATTTGTCTTTGGATAACCGCAAGGAATGTCTAAATAATCTTAAGGACATAGGCTATCAGGTGGGAGCAGGGTTTATGGTGGGTTCTCCAGGACAGACCATCAAAACGCTATATGACGATTTGCAGTTTCTGCGTGAACTAAATCCTCACATGGTGGGTATAGGTCCCTTCATTCCCCAGCATGATACCCCCTTTGCTGCAGAGAAGGCAGGAACAGTGGATATGACGGTAACCTTGTTGGCTATTATAAGGCTATTGCTGCCACGGGTTTTATTACCGGCAACTACAGCTTTGGGCACCATTGACCAAGTGGGACGGGAGAAGGGACTTATGGCAGGAGCCAATGTGGTAATGCCAAATCTTTCTCCAAAGCGGGTAAGAGAGAAATATGCTCTGTATGACAAGAAAATCTGCACTGGGGAAGAAGCGGCAGAGTGTATAGAGTGTCTTAAAAAAAGGGTAGATAAAATTGGTTGCAGTGTTGTGTGTGACCGGGGAGATTATAGGTGATTCAAATGTATGATATGAAATCCATGAAGGCCGAGGAGTTTATTTCTGATGAGGAAATTCAGGCAACTCTAAGGTATGCCGATGAAAACAAAGATAATATGGAGGTTATTGATGCTATTCTTGCCAAGGCAAGGCTGGGGAAGGGGCTTAACCATCGTGAGGCGTCGGTGCTTTTGGCCTGTGACCATGAGGAAAAGCTCCAGGAGGTCTATGATTTGGCAAGACAGATTAAGGAGGATTATTACGGTAATCGTATCGTATTGTTTGCTCCTTTGTATTTGTCCAATTATTGCGTAAATGGCTGCCTTTATTGTCCTTATCACGCAAAAAACAAACATATCAGCCGCAAGAAGCTGACTCAGGATGAAATCCGTCGTGAAGTAATGGCTTTGCAGGATATGGG
>DFHJ01000024.1 GCA_002372665.1 Anaerovibrio lipolyticus | reverse complement strand
TGCTATCCAGAATTTCCCGGAGGGAGCTATTATATCCATGCCATTGAGGGCAGAGGGGCTGTCAAAGACCAGAGCCTTTGTATACGGTGTTCTTTCCGGCGTGGTGGAGCCAGTGGGAGCCGCATTGACTATTATATTTGCCAGTATCATTATCCCGGTGCTGCCATTTTTGTTGAGCTTTGCAGCCGGGGCCATGCTGTATGTGGTGGTGGAGGAAATCATCCCCGAAATGTCCGAGGGGGAACATTCAAACATAGGTACCATCATGTTCGCCGTAGGCTTTTCCCTAATGATGGTTCTGGATACCACCTTGGGATAATAACAACTGCCCTGCATATCAAAATGCAGGGCAGTTGCTATTATTTTACCTTTTCAATCAAATACAGATAAGGGGCGGTGGAGTCGTGGTTGGTGAGCTGGCATTTTACTACGGAATACTCCTCTTTTGGAAGCTCCTCCAGAAGAATCATAAGGCGTACGCCTTCTTCCTTGCCGGCAGGGTGCCCTGGATAGACCATGATGGAAATAACGCCGTTTACCGCCAGCTGCTTCATGGCATTTTCCACTGCCGTTACAGTCACCTTCGGAACAGTGGTAATGGAATGGTCTCCACCAGGGAGGTAGCCTAAATTAAATACCACCAGATCCAGCTTTTCATCGACCACCTGGCTGATATTTTCATGGCTGTCCAGTATATAGGTAATGCCATCCTTGAATTCCTCGGTGGTTTTCTTGGTTTTCAGCATGGCTGTGGGCTGAACGTCAAAAGCGTAAATATGGGCATTTGGCTTTTTGTGTTTGGCAAGATACAATGTGTCCTTGCCGGCGCCGGAAGTGGCATCTACAATTACCTTGGCTGTTTCCAGAGATTTTGACCATACACCCTGGGCGATGGTCAGCATATTTACCGCAGTCTGCATAGAGAGTCCCTCCATTAAAATATTAACCGTTCTTAATAAATCAAAGCATATCTGCTAAATCCAGCAGCAGGCGCTCAGTCTTTTCCCATCCAAGACATGGGTCTGTAATGGATTTTCCGTATACGCCGCCATCCACCTTCTGACAGCCGTCCTCGATATAGCTTTCTATCATAAGGCCCTTGACGATATTTTTTATATCAGGGTTAAGATTGCGGGAATGAATAATATCCTTGGCAATGCGTATCTGTTCCAGATATTTTTTGCCGGAGTTGGCGTGGTTGGTATCCACAACGATGGCAGGATTTTCCAGCCCCCGTTCCTCGTACATTCTGATGACCTTGGTCAGGGTTTCATAGTGGTAGTTTGGCAGGCTGTTTCCGGCGGCGTCAACGTATCCACGGAGAATTGAGTGGGCGAAAGCATTTCCCTTGGTGCGTACCTCCCAGCCACGGAAAAGGAATTCCTGGGAATGTTGGGCAGCTGCTACGGAGTTAAGCATAACGGACAAATCGCCACTGGTAGGATTTTTTAGGCCCACAGGGATACCAACACCACTGGCAATCATGCGGTGGAGCTGGTCCTCACTGGAACGGGCACCAACGGCTGCATAGCATAAAAGATCGGAAAGATAGCGGAATACCTCAGGGTAGAGAATTTCCTCTGCGCCTGTAAGTCCTGTTTCTTCAATGACACGGACATTCAGCTTGCGGATGGCAATAATACCCTCCAGCATGTCCTCCTCTCCCTCAGGGGAAGGCTGATGCAGCATACCCTTGTAGCCCACGCCGATGGTGCGGGGCTTGTTGGTGTACAGACGTGGTACGATGAAAATCTTGTCCTTGATTTTTTCCTGGAGCTTTGCCAAACGGGATACATAATCCACTACAGCATCCTCGTTGTCACTGGAGCACGGTCCGATAATAAGGGCCAGACGATGGTCCTCACCGGAAAAGATATTCTTGATGGTTTCGTCACGCTCCATCTTTATTTCCTTGTATTTCTTTTTGATAGGGTAATCCTCCATCAGACTTTGAGGTGAAGGGAGAACCCTGATGAATTCCATTTCCATGCTCATATTTATCACTCTTTTCTTGCAAAAATTACCCAAAAAACATCATACAAATATTGTAACATAGAAAAAGAGCTGCGTCCTAATAATATTTTAGGTCACAGCTTTTTCTCTTAGTAAGGCTTAAAAATTATAGAATGGTTTAGAACAAGATGTATCAGAAGTTTTCTTTTACAAAGCTCTGGGCGAAATCCTGGCATTCTTTAAGACCGTCGGCATCAGGGGTGTTGTTGATCATAACCCCTTCCTTGTATACCTTGGCCCCGTGGTCTTTGCAGCGCTGATGCCAGTCCTGAAGCCATTCCCCGGAGCCCCAGCCATAGGAACCAAAGAGTCCCACAGGGATATTGGCGATTTTATTTTCAGCTTCCTGGAAGAATGGCTCAAATTCAGCTTCCTCCAGCACCTCACAGCCCATGGCAGAGCAGCCAAAAAGAAAGCCGTCATAGCTGTCCATTTTGTCAGCACTGAACTGGTCAACGGAATAAATGTCGGTTTCAGCTCCGGCAGCCTTGGCACCATCCAGCATGGATTCGGCCATGGCCTTGGTATTTCCGGTTCCGGACCAGTAAACAACAGCAATTTTCATAAATTATCAACTCCTATATTAACATTAAAAAATAAGCTAACTTAAAATTATTATCCAACTTACGCGGCACCCATGACCTCCAAAAGGCTTTCCCCGGCCCTGAGTCGGTCACACATGGCGTTTATACAATCGTTGTAGCACTGGAAAAGGTGCTTTTGGGCGGCTTCATTGGTGTACACCTTCCAGAAACCACTGTAGATAAAATTCTGCCCTTTATTTTTTATGAAGGCTTGCACATCTGCCGGCGGATAACCCAGAAAAATACCAATTTCATGGGGGAATCCGTCACAATTAGCGATGCGATTCCTCAGATACTCCAGCAGGGCAGGGAGCGTATCCTCATTAATTCCCTTTTCCACGGGATAAGCAAAGCTCTTTAGAATATCTATAGCCAGGGGGCGACGAAGAAGGCGGGTCAGGAGCTGTGGCCTGTAAAAAAACATCAGGGTGTGATTCCTTTGCCGTGAAAGCTGGAGGTATGCTAAACCGTGGCATTGGAAGCATTTGGCGTGGTTTTCCAGAAAATTCCGGAAGGAGTTATCAGAATCAACTGTAAAAGCCACCATACTGCCACACTTAATGCCCTTAATGGTTGGAGCACAGTGATATGCCATCTGATGTTCGTAATTATTGTAAATTGATTTATTCATGGAAATCACCTCCTTGGCTATTTGATATTCTTTCTCAATTACAAAGAAAGTATATCACACATGAGAATGGTTATCAATAGCAAAAAAACAAAAAATATTTTTTGTCTGTCCTTGATATTAAATGCAGAAAAAAAGGATTCACCGGGTTGGTGTCGAAGTATACCCTAACATACAATTGATTGTTGCCTTGAAAAATTAATCATGAATTTAGAAATATCTGTCAGCGCAAAGGAGGCTACCTTTGATGCGAAATAATAAATATTTAATTATGCGAATATTTGTGGCAGCACTTATGTTTTTGGTGCTGCTTCCTTCTCGTGTTTTGTATGCGGATACGATTCCCGATACCAGAGAGCCGGTTGATGTGGGGGTTGTTTTGCAGTCTGGGGTAGCCATGACTACGAGTTCAGGGGTATACTATGGCTTTGACGCGGAATTTATGTATAAAATTGCCCAGTATGCCAACCTCAAGCCAATTTTCCATCCGTATAAGGACAATGTTGAAATGTTTAAGGCCTTGGATAATGGGGAAATACAGATGGCCCTCGGTATTTCACCTAATCCTGAGAGGCTTGAGAGGTTTTTGTTTGGCAGCAACGGATTATTTACCAGTCAGGCAAGTATAAGGGTCCGTGATGATGACCCACGATTTAGCTACGGCAACCCGATTGAATACAATGATAAGGTCCTGGGTGTAGTGAAATCATCCATTATGTATGATCGGGTCAGGGATTGGGCCACCAAGAATGATATTCATCCAATTTTTAAAACCTATGATAACGATGATAGCCTTCAAAAAGCCATGGAGGATGGAGAGCTGGATGGAGTTGTGACCTATGGGTCGAAAGCTACCAAAAATTATCGGGCTTCCTTCAATATTGTTGCAAATACCTATTATCCTATTTTTGCCAAGAACCAGATGTTTTTGAAAAATAAGGTGGATGCTGCCATGAGCAGGATTCTCTACGAGGATGTCCGCTACCCTGAAAAGCTTTACGATAAATATCGTCATTTTCATTATCAGGACAGTATACCCCTTTCTGCTGAGGAAAAGGACTATATTGCCAGGCATCCTGTGCTGAAGGTAGCAGTACATGAAATGAATCCGCCTATTTCATATATGGACAGTAGCGGCGAAATTCGCGGTGTCGCTCCTGATTTGTATAAGCGCATAGCCCAGGAATTAAATTGGCAGGTGGAATTTATCGTTTTTAAAGACCGCAATGAGATAGCCAGAGCTCTTAAAGCTGGAGAGGTGGATGTTTATGGCGTAACCTCTCAGGATATAATTGGCAGTGAGAATATTGGTCTGGCCATTACAAAGACATATTTTACCCTTAGTATTTTATGCCTGAGGCGTTCTGATGTGGCGGAAATCCACACGGCTGCTTTTGTGGGGATGGTTCCTCCAAATGTGGAAAATGCAATACGGGCAGGTGCCCCGGATATGGATCTTATCTCTTTCCCGACCATTGAGGAATGCTATGAAGCCATAAGCTCCCATAGAGTGGATGCGGTATATTGTAATATGGCGCAGCTGAACTGGCTGACTGCAAAGCATGGCTCCGGCAACTTTACGGTGGAGGGTGTGGATGATTTGGGCATTGAGTTTAGTGGTCAGCTCATGCCGGGGAATTTCATCCTTAATTCGATTCTTAGCAAGACTGTGCAGGGCGGTCAAATCAATATTACAAGTATTCTCAGTAAAAACCTGTATACAGATCAGACTGTCGTGGACTATATTCGTTCAATACCTGCCAGGCTGATAGTGATATTGTCCGCGCTGTTTGTATTTATTGTTGCTGCGGTGGCCTATACCATGTATAAATCCCATCAAAGCAGGGTTCGTGCCGAGCTTAATGCAAAGCAGGCTGCCTTGGAGGCGTCAGAGCAGGCCCGCAAAGCGGAGAGCAGTTTCCTGTCCACCATGAGCCATGATATGCGCACACCGCTGAATGGTATTTTGGGTTATACGAGATTGGCCCGTGGAAGTCATGATATAAAGGAAATCCAGCAATATCTGGAGCGTATTGATAGCTCCGGAAAACTGATGCTGGCCCTGGTAAATGATGTCCTTGACCTGTCCAAGCTGTCCAGTGGCAAGATGGAGCTTCGCGAGGACAGAATAGTCCCACACGAACTGTTTAATATTATCAAGGACGCTATTACTATGAATGCCAACACTCACCACATTGATTTTAAGGCTGATATCCATGTGGATGATGGTGTAATAGTATATTCTGATCGCCTTCGATTGCAGCAACTGGCTATGAATCTTCTAAGCAACGCAGTGAAATACACTCCAGCAGGTGGCCATGTGGTATGGGATGTTCATGTCAAGGCAGAAGGAGATAAATCCAGCCTTGTGGAAATAGTCCAGGACGACGGTATCGGTATGAGTGAGGAATTTCAGCAGCACATGTTTGATGTGTTCAGTCAGGAAAACCGCGCAGAAACTGTCAATACCAGAGGTACAGGTCTGGGACTTGCTCTGGTACATAAGTTCATCACCATGATGGGAGGAACCATAGAGGTAGAAAGCAAGCTGGGTGAAGGGACTACCTTTATTTTCACCGTGCCTATAAAAACAGTAAAAGAGGATGCAAAGGCAGTGGCTGCGGAAGGACAGTCTGATGCAAATGTTGGAGAGGCAATTTCCAAGGAAATATTGCGGGATGTGCCTATATTGCTGGTGGAGGACAATGAAATAAATGCAGAGCTGGCTCAGCTTATGCTGGCAGATTACGGTGCAAATATAATCGATTGGGCTCATAATGGCCAGGAGGCTGTAGATATCTATAGTGCCAGTGAGCCATCCCATTATAAGCTGATTCTTATGGATTTAAGGATGCCGGTTATGGATGGACTTACTGCCACCAGAAAGATTCGCTTGCTCCATCGTCCGGATGCGGGTATTGTGCCAATAATTGCCATGTCTGCCGATGCCTACGAGGAGGATATTCGCAACTGCAAGGCGGCGGGGATGCAGAGTCACATAAGCAAGCCTGTGGATATTAACAGGCTCATGGAGGCTATTGTGGATGTGCTTTGATTTTTAAGGGAACTTTAGATATTTTTGTGATATACTTAATAACTGAAATGGCTATGTAGAGATATCGAGGAGAATATTTATGGATGATATAAGGATGCCGGTCATTTTTTCCGGTCATGGAAGTCCCATGACAGCTCTGGATTTAAATGACATTACCGCAGGGATGCGGGCTGTAGGAGAATCTGTCCTTAGAATATTTGGCAGGCCTAAGGCAATATTGGCTATTTCTGCCCATTGGTTTACAGAGGGTACCTATGTTCAGAGTGCCCCTCAGCCAAAGCAGGAATATGATTTCCAGGGGTTCCCGGAGGAGCTTTCCCAGGTTGCCTACCCCGTAACTGGATGCGGGGATTTGACTCAGCGTGTGCTTGAGCTGTTGGGGGACAAGGTATCTGTTAATGATGACTGGGGTATTGACCACGGGACCTGGTCTGTGCTGGTTCACATGTTTCCCAAGGCAGATGTTCCTGTGGTACAGCTGTCTGTAAATAAAAACTTCATGGCCCAGGACTGCTATGATTTGGGCAAGGCCCTTGTCCAGCTTCGCAGCGAAGGCTATCTTATTTTTGGCAGCGGCAATATTGTATATGATCCTGAAAAGGTAGGCTATACGGCTGATAAAACGGCCCTTAGAAGCCGTGAGGGCACCCAGGAGGCCATTTCCTTCAACAACTACATTTGCCGTGCTGTTGAGTACCATCACGAGGATAGGGCTCTTAATTGGGAAATTGGCCCAAATTCAGAGTATGCGGTTCCAACTGTTGACCATTATTGGCCGTTGCTCTACACCCTTGGGGCGGCAGATGGCGACGACGGTGTGGCAGTAAACAGGGTATTTACCATGGGCTCTGTGGCAATGACCATGTTTGCCTTTGGTATGTTCCCGAAGCAGTAAGAAAAAATCGGAACAATGGAGAGAGAACACCTTAAAAGGGATGGGGTTGTATATGAAAAAATGTAAGCTCCTGCTTTTGGCCGTTTCCGTGGTGTGGGGAGGTTTTTGCCTTTCCTTGGGGACTAATCATGTAATGGCGGCAGAAGCATTGGATAAGGCAGAAACGGTGGAAATGGAGGAAAACACCTATGCCGTGTCTGATACGGCATATCTGAATCTTGATTGGTTGGCCGGGGCCGGCAATGAGGATGCAGCTACCATTTTGAAGCTAATTGGCAATCGTACTATTGCTGTGGACAGCAGTTTGCCTGATTATAAGCGCATAAACAACATGAATCAGACCCTTCGGCGCATAAACTACGATGCCCTTAATCTTTATTGTCTGGCCAACGGCTATACGGAAATAATGGAGCTGGGCTGCGGGTATTCCCCAAGGGGAATTTATATGTGTGAGCGGGGAAAAAATTACACAGGCTGTGATTTCGCCTCGGTGGTAAGGGATATGAGAAAGCTCACTTCCTATCTGACTCCCCAGGAGAAGAAATTCCTCCATTATAAGATGGCCGGGGTAACCAGTGGGGCGGAAATGCAGCAGGCTGCCCAGGAGATCAAGGCTCCTATGTGTATGGTTTCAGAGGGACTATGGATGTTTTTGGGCAATGGGGAAAAGAAGAAGGCCCTTGAAAATATCAAAAAGCTTTTGGATGCCAAGGGTGGTTGTCTTATTACCACGGATTTTAGCTTTAAGGAATATGGCTGGAATGTGGCGGAGGCTCTGTACCCGGGTCATGGGGATGCCATAATGGATGAAACCGTGGAGCTTTACGATGTGGTTTCCAGAGATGATATGGGAAAGAACCTCCTTAAGAGCCCTGAGGAGGCAGTGAAGCTGATTAACTCCTGTGGCCTTCGGGTGAAGCGCGTACCTCTGATTTATGGCAACTACGAAATGGACCCATATAACTGTCTTTCCGACGATCAGGAGCATCAGCTGCTGAATGTGTTGTCAGAGCATTACCTGTGGGTGATAACTTCAGACACTAAACGGCCATAAATGGAATATTTAACTTAAAACAGCTTAAAAATAACGGCAAGGTCCAATAAACAGGGCCTTGCCTTTAAAATGCATTAAATTTTTGTTATAGGACTTATGCTTTGGCGGTAAAAATACGATTATAAGGTCAAATAAAGCACATACAAGTAGTTATGCTTTACATAAGGGATTGTATAATTACTTCAGTGCACAAATGCAGCAAGTAATCCCCTAAGAAGATATTGTTTGGGAGCGATATCTTCTTAGGGGATTACCAATTTATGGGTATTTTCCTTTGGGATTTTCGAAAATCGGCTATTTGTCCTATATATTTGCTAGTAAATCAAAGAGGTTGATGTTAATATTAAATGGGAGATTTCGATAAAATTATTAGAAAGGATTCAAAGTTTAGAGAAGGAGTCTCTGTGTCATGGATATTATTTCAACTACTTCCAAGTCTCGCTTCCGTGTGGGGAATGTAAGCTCCACCATGATGGAGGAGCTTCGGAAGATATATGGCAATAATATAAAGGATATTGTGACTGTGGATGAGGAGGAGTTGAAGGTCCTAAATGAAAAGGGCCAGCACTCCAGAGCTGCTGTTCAGGCCATTTTCCGGGTAGGGGGCAGAATCGCTCCCGTGTCTTATTTGGGATTTCTCCGTGATGAGGTCATGAGCGACCCTTATCTGAGGACCAATTATTATTTTGGCAACGGCAAGCTGTGGCGGATTATTCTGAATTCCAATACCATACAGCCCGTGTTCAGGGCGGCGGATTCCCTGGATCCAAATGATTTGATGGACACCATGCACCGCATTGCTGAGGCGGACCGTCGGCGCCCTTTTGATTTGCGCAAGGGAAAGCTGCTGCGTATATACATTTTCCGAATCAGTAACGAGGAGTATATGTTCCTGCTGAGCTGGCCATTGCTGATAGACAAGCATTGGACCCCTCATAATCTGTTCCATCATCCGATGATTATCTATAGCAGAATGGAAGAATTCAGTGTTGCCGAGACCGTTACCATGGAAGCCAATGAGCTGGAGTACAACGTGGGACTTCTCAGCGAAACCCCACTTCTGCTTAGCTTGAATAAGACCCAGATTCGGTCCCTATTGGATTCCTGCTGGGTGACTTCCTACCAAAAGGATGACGTTATCCTCAATGAAAATGTGAACCAGACAGCTATGCTGGTGCTGCTGACAGGCAGGGTGGCCCGTTTTAGCAAGGGGGATGACGAGTGGATGAAGCCTCTGGATGAGGTGGAGGAGGGGCAGCTTCTAAATCCACAGGTGGTGCTGGGAGTACCGTCATCGTTTTTGCTGGAGGCTGTGGAGGAATGTCAGATTTTGCACATTCCGAGAATGCAGTTCAAGCATTTGCTGCAAAACCACAATGATGTGGGCTGGCAGGCTTTCAAGGCCATTACCAGGGAGCTGGACCATTATCAGAAGTGTTGGACCAAGGCCCAGGACAGTGTTAAAAATAAAAAGAGTACTCCGGAAAATCAGGATAAAAAAGAGGATAATGTGGTTTGACACCCGTTGTGTTGATGGAGAAGCCCCATAGGGGAGATAATCGGCACCAGCGGGTGTTTTGTTGGGAAAGCAGGTGTGGTATATGACAAAATCGGCAGTTAAGATTATTTTGAGACTTTGCCTGATTTTATTGGGATGTTTTATTACGGCAATGGGCTTTAACCTATTCCTTATTCCGGCCCATCTCCTTACAGGTGGTATCAGCGGTATTTCAATGATTGTGTACTATCTGACGGGGTTGCCGGTGGGTGCCCAGAATCTGGCGTATAATCTGCCAATTTTATATCTGGCCTATAGAATTTTCGGCAAGCGGTATTTCATGGATACCATAATCGGTACGGTGGCCTTTTCTCTTATCCTTGATGCCACGGCCTTTGTTATTGACTGGAGGGTGTGTGCCGATCCTATTTTAAATGCAGTATTTGGCGGTGTATTAAGTGGTATCGGCTTCGGTCTGGTGTTCCGTGCCAATGCCAATACCGGGGGCCTGGACGTGCTGGGGGCAGTTATAAAGAAGTTTTACTCCGTGGATTTGGGTACTGCGGTGGCGGTACTGAACTTTGCCATTGTGTCAGCCTCTGCATTTATGTTTGAGCTGGAGGAGGCCCTGTTGTCCTTTGCGGGAATATATGTAACTGCTGAGCTTACCAACCGCGTGGTGGCAGGCTTTAACAGAGAAAAATCCATTGTGATTATTTCACCTAAGTCCAGCGAAATATGTGATGAAATAATGTCCGGAATTCATCGCGGGGTAACATACATAAACGGTCGTGGCGGTATGTCCGGGGCAAGCTGTGATGTTCTATTCACGGTGGTGCGCCTCACTCAGGTGGCCCAGGTGAAAGCCATAGTTAATCATTATGACCCACAGGCCTTCATGATAGTTTCCGATACCTCTGAGGTTAGCGGCAGGGGCTTTACCATGGAGTGTGAAAGCTATGAGGAGGCCTGTAAGAAATGGTCCCATAACGTCTGATTTTTAAAATTTCATACCAATCAAAACATATAAAATTCGGATTCGCTTACGGGTCCGGATTTTTGTTTGAAAAATAATTTGACAACTGTATTCAAAAAACGTAATATATAAATATATTAAATTAGGAGGCGACATTAATGATTGAAGATATGAAATTTTTGGAAGAGCAGGCAGAGCTTTTGAAGGTTATTGCCCATCCCGTTCGCCTTTGTATAGCCCGTGGCCTTTGGCGCAGTGGCAGCTGCAATGTGACACACATGCAGTGCTGTCTGGAGGTGCCCCAGTCCACCGTTTCCCAGCATCTGGGTAAATTACGCCAGGCTGGAATTATTGAAGGGGAGCGCAACGGTCTGGAGATTACTTATAGATTGAAGGATGAACGGGTTAAAGCAATTTTGTCCTGTTTGTTTTCTCAGTGATTATTTTTATGATGTTAAGCTTGTTGAAAAACTTAGGAGCTTGTTGAAAATTTTAGGAGTGAACTGATATGAAAAAGTATTTAATTGTTGGTGGTGTGGCCGGAGGAGCTACTGCGGCTGCCAGACTTCGCCGTCTTGAGGAGGATGCTGAGATCATAATGTTTGAGCGGGGCGGGGATGTTTCCTTTGCCAACTGTGGACTGCCCTATTATGTAGGTGGCACCATTAAGTATAGGGACGACCTCCTTGTGATGGATCCAGCCGCATTTAAGAGGCTGTTTAATATTGATGTGCGTATTTACAGTGAAGTGGTTTCCGTGAATCCTGAAGATAAATCAGTGCAGGTGAGATTTGGGGATACCCAGTATGAGGAGCACTATGATGCTTTACTGCTGGCTCCGGGTGCTAAGCCTCTAACTCCGGGGATTCCAGGTATAGAGCATAAAAATATCGTTACCCTCAGAAATGTTCCGGATGCGGATATACTTCATAAGCTGAGCCACGACTATCCTTCCGGTAGAGCTGTGGTCGTAGGTGGTGGCTTTGTGGGCATTGAGTCTGCAGAGAATATAAGACAGCAGGGGCTGGAGGTAACTGTTGTGGAGGCGGCACCTCATATTTTGGCGCCCTTTGATACAGATATGGTGGTGCAGGCGGAAAATGAACTGCGAAGCAATGGGGTAAATCTAAAGCTGGGTGACGGTGTGAAGGAATTTCATCACGAGCCGGATGGCAGCATTAAGGTGGAGCTTTCCTCCGGGGAGATGCTGGAGGCAGATTTCGTGGTACTGTCCATAGGTGTGCGCCCGGATACGGGATTTTTGCAGGATAGTGGTATTGACTTGAATGACAGGGGCTATATCGTTGTAAATGAATATATGCAGACCAATTTCAAGGATATCTACGCTGTAGGAGATGCAGTGCAGACCTATAACGGGCAGACAGGTGAAGCTGGTTCACTGGCCTTGGCAGGACCTGCTAACAGTCAGGGGCGGCTGGCAGCTGATAATATAAACGGTGGGCAGAGAAAATATCGTGGCTTTGTGGGCAGCTCAATTTTGAAGGTATTTGAACTTACAGCGGCCTCCACCGGCATGAATGAAAGGGCCCTTCAGAGACAGGGGCTGGTGTATGGTAAGGACTACAGATTTACGGTTACCTTCCCGGCAGATCACGCGACCTATTATCCAGGAGCCAAAAATTTTACCATGAAAATGATCTTCAGCATGAAGGATGGCAAGGTGCTGGGAGCTCAGGCCATTGGCCCAAAGGGTGTAGACAAGCGCATTGATGTAATCGCCTCCGTGATTCGCTTTGGTGGCACTGTGCAGGATTTGATGGATTTGGAGCTGGCCTACGCCCCACCATTTTCCTCAGCCAAGGACCCTGTAAATATGGCGGGATACTACGCAGATAATATTATGCAGGGGATGACGAATCCGCTTCTGCCAAATGAATTGGAGGCTGAGCTGAATAAGGGGGCACTCCTTATTGATGTGAGAAGTCCTGAGATGTTTGCGGCAGGCCACATAAAGGGTGCTGTAAACATTCCGGCTTCTAAGCTAAGAACTCAGCTGGATAAGCTGGATAAAAATCGTCCTATTATCGTTAGCTGCCGGGTGGGAATCAACGGCTATTATATGGAAAGAATGCTTACACAACACGGGTTTACAGTGCGTAATCTGATGGGTGGCTTCTCCTATGCCAGATGGTTTGCCCTGGATATACAGAACTGATCAGGAGGAGGAGCTTTAATCATGGGAAAATTATCACCCCGTCATGCGGTGGTGGATAGCAATATGTGTGTGGCTTGTGGAACCTGTGCAGACGTTTGCCCCACTGGCGCTATGGAAATAGTCAGTGGCGTCTTTGCCAAGCCTACAGAAGAAAAATGTGTTGGCTGCGGAATGTGTGCTAAGGAGTGCCCTGCATCGGCCATTAGGGTGGAGGTGCGGTCATGAAGAAGCAGCAACGCCATTGGTACTATTATCTTTGGATTTGGTCCATCATATATTTTTCTTTAGGATTTGTGAACATTTTATTTGCCTGGCTGGGGCTTATCAGCTTCTGCCTGCCACTGATTTTTGCCATTGGGGGCGGCAACAAGCTATTTTGCAACCGCTACTGTGATAGAGGCCAATTTCTGCGGGTAATGGGAAGTCAGGTGGGACTCTCCCTCCGTCGGGAAATGCCGGAGTGGATGAAGGGCAAGGCTTTCAGATATGGCTTTATGGTTTTCTTTTTCGCCATGTTCTTCAATATCATCTATGTATCCTGGCTGGTGGGCAGTGAAATACAGGGGATTCAGGAGGCAGTAACTGTGCTGTGGACCTTCCAGCTACCATGGAACTGGACATATTCTGCGGGAATTACCCCATGGGTGCCCCAGTTTGCCTTTGGGCTATATAGCCTGATGCTTACCTCTGAAATTATTGCCATAGTGGCAATGCTTATCTATAAGCCTAGAAGCTGGTGTGTGTTCTGCCCAATGGGCACTCTGACCCAGACCATCTGTAAGGCTAAGTATGTGCCAACAGCAAAATAGATTCAAATAAACATTTTTTTAAGTATTAAATAACATTTAAAAAACATAAAAAATAAAAGGCAACCTGCCATATATCACATGAGATATATGGCAAGGTGCCTTTTTGCTGTCATAAAGCAATTTATATCAGCATCTTCGAGTATTTCTCTGCATCACGCTTCACGTGCTTTATAGCAACAAATTGGAAAATGGTGGTAAAGACGATACAGACTAAACCAATTAATATCCATATTCCTGTCCGTTCATCATCAATGTTATTAATAAAGATAGCTGGATTGAATACGGTGCAGACATCATAAATAGTATGTAATATCACTGGAACTGAAAAGGCTATCAGATATTGGAGCTTATATGGAAGACCATTTTTCTTGTTGTACTGTCCAATACCGATATACTTACCCATGATGATACCAAATATGGTATGAACCCCAAGAGTAATTAATCTTAACAGGCCTTCGATGTCCTCACCATAGACGAATTCCTCGAGTAAGGTAATACCGATACCCACCGCGGCACCAGTCAAAATGTATTCATAAACATTTTTAGGCTTAAATAACCATATTGCCAAAATAATCATCAGTAATCTGGATATTTCCTCAATTAATCCGGCTCGCCAAAAGGATGTTACGAAAGATTTTATAACCACATTCTGTATATTTTCTACGGTAAATCCCATGTTCATAAACGTAAAGGCAATTCCCAATGCAAATACCAGGGTTAGCATAGTGGCAAGAACTCCTAAAAAGATTGGTACAAATGCCTGCTTTTTATTAATGGACATATCACATTCCCATTTCAGCATTTTTTTGTAAATTATTCCCAATATGATAGAAGTTAAAAGCAACTGAATAATCATCATTTCAGACAACCCCCTTTGGAGTATAATTTTACTACTACTTTTTATATCCACATAGTTTTAAAAGTGTTACTGATTTTGAAAAAATATTTATATGGAAAAAAGTAGAAGGAATTTTTCCATGTGGGTGGAATAATCACTTTATGAAGTTTGGGAATAATTGTATTACAGAAAAAGATTAGGAGGCTTTCGCGATGAAAAAGAAGATTATTGGCCTATTATCCGTATTAACTATAGGAACCTTCTGTATTAGCACGGCCAGTGCAGCTGAAAAAATGGTAGGAATGCCAAACCCTATGGTGGCTTATAATACTGTGGCAGAGGCAAAAGTAGCAGCCGGGTTTCAGCCCTTGTACCTTCCATCTATAAGTGGATATCACGTAAATCAGGTCTGGGTCATTGGCGGTGATCTTATCGATATAGAGTATGCATCAGATAATGAGCCGGTGGGCAAATTCCGCCTTCGTACAGCCCGTTGTACAGAGCTTACCAATGACAATATCAGCGGCATATATGGAGCTACCTGGAACAAGGAAAAAATCAATGGCTTGTCTGTAGCTATAGCGGAGATTTCTTACGAGAAGGATATGCCGATTGACTATGCTGCCCATTGGACCTATAACAATATGCTTTTTTCTGTAAGTGGAGAAAAACTGACCTATAGGGAGTTCTGGCGGTTATTGGAGCATGGACTGGTGGAGCTTAGCCAGAATTATTTTTAAGATAGTATATATTTAGGTATTCCGTTGGATAACGAGGGGAGAGGGAAAATGAAGTTTGATTTTGATGAAATAGTGGATCGGCAGAATACCAATGCACTGAATACTGATGGCTTTAGGGGCTATATTTTCCATGCGGGGCCCGAGAAGGTTTTTCCATATAAGGACGAAGATTTTGTGCGGATGTGGGTGGCAGATATGGAATTTGCTACGCCTCAGCCTATTATTGATGCTGTAAAATCGCGTCTGGACCGCCGTATTATGGGCTATACCATGATGTTTAAGGATGATTATTACAATGCCTTTTCAGCCTGGTGTAATAAAATGTATGATTGGAGCTTTCCAAAGGAGGAACTGACCTTTTCAGCAGGGGTTATTCCTGCCTTGTATCAGCTTATAGAGCTGTTGGTGGCTAAGGATGAAAAGGTTATTATTCACACACCGGCCTACGGATATTTTCAGCACGCAGCGGAATATAATGGCATAGAGTATATTAAAGCACCGCTGTTGAAGGAAAACGGCGAATTCAGTATTGATTTTGATGACCTTGAGAAAATTGCCGCTGCTCCAAAGGTGAAGCTGCTTATCTGGTGCAATCCTCACAATCCATCTGGACGGGTGTGGACTGAGGCTGAATTGAAGCGTGTAGCGGAAATAGTGGAGAAAAATGATTTGTGGATGATTTCCGATGAAATTCATTGTGATTTGCTGCGCACAGGGGTGAAGCATATTCCTGCCGCCAAGGTTATGCCCGATTATAAGAGGCTCATTACCTGCATGTCTGCCAGCAAAACCTTCAATATGGCCGGGTTGATGTTTTCCAATATTATTATTCGTGACCCAAAGCTGCGTCAGGATTTTAAAGACAGGGACAAGAATATTGGAATGCTGAATCCCCTTTCTATTGCGGCCCATCAGGCAGCCTACGAGCAATGTGGTGATTGGTTGAAGGAGCTTAAGGAATATTTGGATGCCAATTTCCGATATGTGGATAATTTCCTAAAGGAGAAACTGCCAGAAGCGGTATTTAAAATACCTGATGCCACATATTTAGCTTGGGTGGATATGGGGAAATGCCTGCCGGGAGTGGAAGATTTATCGGATTTCTTTGCCAATAAGGCTGGTGTACTTTTAGAAGGCGGCGACGACCTTTTTGTAGGAAATGCCAAGGGCTATATCCGCCTGAACCTGGCTATGCCACAAGCAATAATCGCCAAGGGCCTTGAGAGAATGTATAAGGCCATCTGTGACTACCGCTCTTAAGGGAAAAAGCAAATAATTAGCATAATAAAAAGGCTTTTGCAGTGCTGCGGGATTTGCTCCTACAGCAGGCAAAGGCCTTATTTTTGTGAGTCCGTATTGAGTTTAATAATGGCATCTATGATGTCCTTGGACTTTTCATCTAGGTTTGGATACACACGGATAATGGCTTCAAGACGCTGGTCTGGTGGAGAGGTATCCTGATGTGTGGTGGTAGCATTATCGGTGGGGATAAAGTAATCTATCGGAACGGATAAAGCCATAGACAACTCATGCAGGTCTTCAGAAACAATACCAGTGGTATATCCCCGTTCCCAATTGGAAATAACCTGCGATGATTTATGTATTTTTTGCCCAAGCTCGACCTGTGTCAGGTCTAGCTCTTTTCGTCGTTTCCTAATTTTATAGCCAATATCCATGTTGGTTACCACCTCAATGGATATTATACCGAAAACAAATGTTATAATGACAAAAGTAACGGTATTTTAGAATAACTTGAACGACGCAGTTGAAAAATAACGGATATGGTTATAAAATGATAAACTGAGATATGTTTAAATAATGAATCAAAATTTACATATCAAGTGGAATTTTGAAATCATTTTTTTTACATACTGTATAACGGATACCGTTAGTAACGGGAAGGGAGAATGTAAATGCAAACTAATAGAGAAAAATTATACAAAATATCATTGATTTTAAATGTAATTATGGCTTTGATAGTTGTTGTTTTAGTGTTGAATAAAATGGGGATTCTTACCCGTCAATCTTTTCAGCAAACGGAATATTCATATAGGACAAACCATTACGATCTTAGAGTAACATCATTTGAATTGAATAAACGTGATACTGACGTAGTTTTTGCAGGAGACAGCATAACGGAATATGGCCCCTTCGATGAGTTCTTTCCGGATACGAAGCTGATAAATAGAGGAATAAGTGGAGATATAACGGCAGGATTGAATGCAAGGATGGAAGAAATATTGTCTCATCATCCCCAAAAAATTTTTATTATGATTGGAATAAATGATTTGAGTCATAATATTCCATTAGAAAATTCTATGAATAATTATAAAAGCATTATAGAGAAGATAAAAACTGAAGCACCTAATTGCGAAATATATGTTGAATCAGTTCTTCCAGCTGTGACAATAGATTTGAATAAAGTTGATCAGTTTAATGAATATCTCAAAGATTTATGTGCACAAGAAAATGTTAATTTCATTGATTTATATGACTTGTATTTAGAAGAAGGTAAAATTAATAAAATATTATTTGCAGATACTTGTCATTTAAATGGATATGGTTTTCAAAAATTGATTGTGGCCATACAAGAAAAAGTGTATAAATGAGACAGCCACCTCAAAATGTCATAATACTGTTCCTCTTGCTTGTCGCTGAACTGTTCTCTATACTGTCATTAGAAAAGTTTAGAGAAAGGAAAAGCCCCCAGAGAACGTCGATAATGATTTCCTGCAAGATTTCAACTTCGTCCTCTGGGAGCCCCCAGTATGGTTCTTATATCATCATACGAGCTCATTTACAACGAGGACGAACATATTTTTATAAAGCAATTGCCAATTTTAAGACTGGCATGGTTTTAGAACCGATTGCTCTCGGAGTTGTGGTGTTTAACCTATTGGATACAATAGAAAAAGGCTTTTGCGGTGCTGTGGGATTTGCGCCTACGGCAGGCAAAGGCCTTATTTTTGTGAGAATTATAATGTAGTTAACAGATTTTGTTCGCCAATTTAAATCCGAAAAAATGCTTGACACCTTGCTTCACTAAATATAGTATTAAGAAAACAGTGGGAATTCCCACATTACAGATGGAGGTGTTACTATGGAAGCATTAAGAGAGTATGATGTTCATATTGACAGTAAAAAAAGAGTGACACTTAGAGGTGCAAATTATCATTATTATAATGTCAAAGAATATGAGAATGGCTGTATTATTTTGGAGCCTAGAGAACTCTCTGTACCTAAGGATATTTCTGTGCGAACATTAAAGGACATGGATAAAGCAATTGCCAATTTTAAGACCGGCATGGTTTCAGAACCAATAGATCTTTCAGATTTTTAGTGGAGAAGTATTATGGCATTCATGATTAGAATGGGGATTCCGGAAATGGAGAAACTGTGGAATCAGTTGCGGGAAAATTACAAATCTGGAGCCATCAGCAAAAATGATGCTGCATTATATAAAAAATGGGGAAAGGCACTGAAGCTGTTGTCAAAAAATCCAAGACATCCCAGCCTGCACTCACATGATATAGAACAACTTACAGCAAGATATGGGCTGCGTGTTTGGCAATCATATTTAGAAAATAAGACCAGTGGTGCAATGCGTATGTTTTGGGTTTATGGTCCAGATAAGCAGTCTATTACTGTCATTGGGTTGGAACCTCATCCTGAAGACAGTAAAAATGGGGCATATAATCATATAAATCTTTCAGATATGCCGGAATTTCAAAATATTTACTGAAGAGAAATAGGGTGCGCCTATAGAATATAGTTGAATATCTTGGGGTTGTGGATTTGTCGTTAACTAAAATCCAGCCATATAAACAGTTTTAAAGTTAAGAATATAACTAACGTAATATGATATAGACGTGAGAGTAAAGTGATGTTATTATCAAGGTAATAGAAATTAGCTACTACTTTGCGGGCTGAGTTAGAAGTAAGTTTGGTTGTGCAGGATGCATGTTTTGAAGGTCATTTTGAAGGGA
This sequence comes from Anaerovibrio lipolyticus, assembly GCA_002372665.1. Lineage (GTDB taxonomy): Bacteria > Bacillota > Negativicutes > Selenomonadales > Selenomonadaceae > Anaerovibrio > Anaerovibrio lipolyticus_C. The sequence continues at coordinate 17,253 of DFHJ01000024.1, read as the reverse complement.
GTGCAATAAACATGAACGCCATCAAAAAACGCTTGTCAGTCATCTTAGTTTTAGTGTTGATAATTCTCGCGGCTACCCCTGCATTAGCTTCGGATTACATAGGCAATGCGAATACTGGGAAATTTCACTATGCTTCCTGTCGATGGGTAAAGAAAATGAACCCAAGCAACAAGGTATATCTAAATAGCAGGCAGGAGGCTATTGCTCGTGGATTTGTACCTTGTAAGGTATGCCGTCCATAAAATGTATATTTTTGTTGGGATATATGGTGTCTGATTACAGGCACCATTTTATTTATTGTTGGAATTGCTATGTCACTTTACATGAATTTGTTTTGTGGTGTAAAATTTCATATAAGAAGGCAGAATATAGTGTGTGCTTTTTCCAGACGGGAGGCGCGAATATGTCGTAGAGTAAAGCAGTCAAATTACCGAAAATGAGGGTATTTGCTGGTCCTAATAGGAGTGGTAAAACTATTGTTACTAAAATGGCAAAGTTATTGGAGGTTAAATTATGGATCTGACAGCAATTAAGGATAATATTACAGTTTGCAAAGTAAGTGATATATCGGAAATAGACATGACAAAGGATTTTTTCTTTCTGGCAAAAACCAATGATGAAATATCTCTTGTATGTAAAACGGAGCAGGCCCCTGAAAATTGTATAAGCAGGGAAGATGGCTGGAAGGGCTTTTATATTGATGGAATGCTGGATTTATCCATGGTGGGGGTATTGGCAAAAATTTCCACTATTCTTGCTGAAAATGGTATCAGTATATTCTCCATGTCCACATATAATACAGATTATATCTTGGTAAAAGAACATAAATGGGGAAAGGCTATGTCCGTGCTGATGAAAGCTGGATATAAATTAAAACAATAACCCACGCAAAATAAAGCTCCGGCGAAAGCTGGGGCTTGTTTCACAAGGAGAAAGATTAGATGCAAGAAGCTATTATTCGCTCTGCTACGGTAAATGACGCGGAGCGCCTTTTGGAGATATATTCTTATTATGTGACGGATACAGCTATTTCATGGGAATATGAGGTGCCCTCTGTGGATGATTTTCGGGGGCGTATCGAGGATGTGCTAAAAAAATACCCATATTTGGTGGTAGAGGATAATGGGGTTATTTACGGCTATGCCTATGCTCATCCCTTTGTTGGGCGGGCGGCCTACGACCATTCCTGCGAGCTGACGATTTATCTTGATAAGGAGGCCAAGGGCCGGGGCTATGGCCGAAAGCTATACGAGGCTTTGGAAGCACAGCTAAAGGAAATGGGGATTTTGAATATGTATTCTTGCATTGGGGACCCTGTTGAGGAAGATGAGTATTTGAACAGAAACAGTGAATTGTTCCACCAGCATCTGGGCTTTACCAAGGTGGGGACATTTTATAAATGCGGCTATAAATTTGGCCGTTGGTACAACATGATCTGGATGGAGAAAATCATCGGTGAGCACCGTTAAATATGAATTTTTGGTTAAATCCAAAGGCGTAGCCAATTGGTGGCATTAATTGATTGCATTAAAAAGATTTTGTGCACTTAGGGGTGAGGGATTGCTATGCTTCAGATATATACAGGCAAGGGAAAGGGGAAAACCACGGCGGCTATTGGGCTGGCCATCAGAAGCCTGGGGGCCGGACACCAGGTGTATTTTTTGCAGTTCATGAAAAGCCTTGCCTACAGTGAGCAGGAGGTCCTGAAAGGATTTTCCCCCAAGCTGCAGCTTAGAACCACGGGAAAGCCCTTCTTCGTGGCAGCTGAGGGAATGCTGTCTGAGGAGGAAAAGGCACAATGGGGCGATAAGGTGGTGATTTTTCCACCGGGTCAGCCACCAGCAGATTATGTGGCGATGATTGCTGAGGAATTTGCAGCGGGCAAGGTGGAAATTCTGACCATGAAGCCTGATTTGTTGGTCCTTGATGAAGTAAACATGGCCTTGTTTTTCGGCCTTATATCCCGTGAAAAAATTGAGTCCTTGTTGAAGGAGTTACCTGCAGGTACGGAGGTGGTTTGTACCGGCCGTAATGCGCCTCAGTGGTTGCTGGACAGGGCTGATTTGATAACGGATATGCAGGAGCTTCGTCATTATTATACCAAGGGTGTTGAGGCCCGCAAGGGAATAGAAAATTAAATTAAAAGACCGAGAAAACAGTAAAAAAATTCTGGACCCTCAGTCTTTTTTTAGTGTGTAGTAGGGGGCGTAAGGTGAATTTCTTGGGGCAGCTTCCTGGCAACCTCCTCGTCATGGGTAATAATCAGCAGAGCTTTTTGGGTTTTATGGGCATGGGCTATAAGTGCATCGACAAGTGAAGCCGCGGTGTATTTGTCCAAGCCGTCAGTTGGCTCGTCTAAAATTAGATATGGGGCGTCACTGGCTACGGCCAGGGCGGTCAACAGGCGATTGCGTTGGCCACCGGACAGACGATGACCATTTTCTCCCAATGTTTCATCCAGCTGGTGAGGGAATTGACGAACTGTATCACCTAGCTGGGCGATATTTAACGCATACCATATTTTTTCCTCGGTAATATGAGGGTGGAGACGGATAAAGTTGTCCCGAATGGATTCAGCAAATATATGGCAAGGCTGAATGGAGGCTGAGAAATATTTACGCAGCTCAGGGGTGGACCAGTTATTATAAGCTATATCTCCAAGCTGTAATTCGCCGGTGGTTACTGGCCAGAATTTGAGCAGCAGCTGGGCCAGGGTAGTTTTGCCACTGCCACTGTCCCCGCGAATTGCAAGCATTTCGCCAGGAGAAAGGGCAAAGGAGAGAGGGGTAAATACTGGTGTGGGTTTGGGGGCACCCTCATTATAGGTGAAGGTTACCCCTTTACCTCTGAGTATTGCTTCCGTGGTATCATGAGCCTCTGGGCTGGTAGAGGAGGGTGCTGGCTGGTCATCATGGCTGGATAAATCCTCGGTATTAAATATGTGTTGGGCAGCTTCATGGGCTTTATGCAGGTGGGGCACCGCTGATGCCAGGTCATAAAACTCGTTGAACAGCCCCATCCCTAACAGGACCCACACGGCTAACCAGTGAGGCTCCACTAGGTTTAAGCTTAGGGCATTGATGAGCAGGCAAATATAGATAATGAACCCTACGTGGCGAAGTAAGGATAAAAGGGCATCAATTGTTTCCTGACGAAGCTGAACCTGATTATAGGCATAGCTGTAGGTAGCAGCAGCCTGATCAAGGCCGGCTATAAAGCTTTTTATAGAGCCTGAGGTTATCAGCTCATCCTGTCCCAGGGCATAATCCACCAGCTTGTCCCGATAAGGGGCTTCATGGAGATTTTCCTCGGTGTTTCTAGTCATAATGGCTGGAATGATAAGGTGTAGGCCATACAGAAAGCATAGTAAACAGGCTGCTGACATGGAAACGGTCTGGAGCCATAGGGTAAGGCACAGGGTTAATAGGCCTGTACTGGCAATAGGTAAAAACCAGCGGATATAGGTATCCCGCAGGGTTTCGGCATCATTGCTGAGCTGTTGAAGGTATTGGCCCTGCTGGGGTAGCCCTGTGCGTAAGGGTAATTGCTTGCACATAGAGCCATAAATCAGCAATTGTAGCTGCTCATAGGCTTTAAAGGCCAATTGGTGGGAAAATAGGCGCATGAGATAGCGGGTAGCGGCACGGCTTAGCCCAAAGAAGCGCACACAGGTTATACCGATGGTCAGGGCATATAGGGGCGGCTGCAGGGCGGCATAGCTGATAATCCAGGCGGCGGCCCCCATAAGGCCAATACCCGTGAGACCGGAAAGAAAACCGGCGGCTATCATCAGCAGCATATTACTGATACCAGCCATGGATATGAGTTTGTTTAGTATAGGGATATTATTCATGATGTACCTCTATAGCGACATCGGCCCATTGACGAACGGTCTGGTGATGGGAAATTACAATAATGGTTTTCCCTTTGGAAAAGCGGCTTAATAGTTGTAAAATTTCCTGTTCTTCCTTTGGCTCCAAGCCTGCGGTAGGCTCATCCAACAGAACCAGTGGGCGATTTTGATAAAGGGCCCGGGCTAAGCCTAATCGTTGCCGTTCCCCGTGGGATAGACTCAGTCCACCGGCCCCCAACGGGGTATCTGGCGATAAATGAAGTCCCACGTCATTTATAATTTGAGTAATATTTAGCAACATTTCCTCAGTATAGGAGGCCTTTTCAAAGAGGCAGATATTGTCCGCCAGTGAACCTTGAAATACATGGGGGGATTGTGGAACGTAGGTAATTAGTTTATGTCGGCTGTCCAAGGATATTTGGTTGAGTTCGTTATCCTCTAGCTGGACATGGCCAGCCTGTGGCTGGAGTAATCCCGCCAAAAGCTTCAGGAGGGTTGTTTTGCCCATACCACTGGTTCCATATATACAGGTGATACTTCCTGCAGGAAAATCCAGGGATAGATTTTCCAAAGTGGGTAATGGTGCGTCAGGGTAAGTAAAGGAAACATTGGTGAGGTGAATCCCAGGGGGTAAGCGCAGGGTATCATTATGTTCAGCTATGGATTGGTTGGGCTGGTGAAATAGGTCCTGCAGATTATTCCAGGCGTTCTTTACATCAATATAGGCATGAAAGGCCATACCGCTTTGCCGTAATGGTTGATAAAATTCCGGCAATAAAAGTAATAGGCAAAAGGCCATCTGAAAATTTATTTCGCCATACAATAGCCTAAAGCCGATGGAAACGGCCAGGATAGCAATGGTAAGGGTGGTAATAAGCTCTATAGTAAAGCTGGAAATAAAGGCCAGACGGAGTACCTTGAGAGATGCTTGGGAAAAGAGGTGGCTGAGGGCTGCCAAATGGTTTTTTTGGCGGTTTTCCTGACGGAAAATTTTCAGGCTGATAATACCCGCCAGGGTGTCTTTAAAGGCCAGGGTCAGTTCATCCAATTGCTTCCATTGGTCTAATGTAGCACGCCTGGTCATGTGGCCGATAAGCCATAACAGAATGGGAGCTATAGGCAAAGTAACCACCATTATTAGAGCCGACCATGGGTCAAGAAAAAGAATGGTAATAAGAATTATGGGCAGTAAAAAGATGAGGGATAGAATTGGTGGAGCAATTAAAATAAATATCTTATCCAAGGTTTTAACGCTGTCCAGGGCCAGGAGCTGTAGACGATGGCTGGGCAAGGCATGATAACCTATACATTGGTGGAAGCGTTGGCGCACTGTCATTTGGAGATGCTGGGAGCTATTATGGAGGGATTTTTTTAAGCAAAAGGTTAGCAGGGATTTTCCCAACAAGAAAAATAACAGCAGTCCCAAAGTGACTGCTGTATTGTTATAATCATTATTAATGGACACATCAAAAACCACCTGGCTAAGCTGCCAGGCTATACCCAAGGTAAAGAGTGAAATTATAAGCTGAAGCAGGCACGTAGTAATTAGTGCCTGCTTTTTGACAGGAAATGACTTAATATTCATGATGTGTATCAATTTTTACGCGATGTCTGAAGGTCCAATAGGTCCACCCCTGATAAATGAGCACCACCGGTACAAGGCACAGGGCCGCAACGGTCATTATTGACAGGGTGTATTCCGAGGAGGTGGCATTGGTGATGGTTAGGCTCCAGTCAGGATTTAGATTGGAAACCATAAGCCGTGGGAACATGGTTAAGAAGAAACCGGCCGTTAACAGGATAATACTGCCACCTGTTGCAATAAAGGCACGCTTTTCATGGAGGTGCTTTAAATCAATGGCACTGGCCAATAGAAGGACTATTGCCAGCACAAATACCACAATTTCAGCTGAATGGAAGGACAGCAGTCCCTTTGTAATAGGAATAATCAGGAGGATTATGCCCAGGGCAAAAGCACCAAGGAAGCTGCGCAGACCCGTACGCCGAACGGCTACATAAAGCTGTTCATTGTCCAGCTTTAAGGCCAGGAAATTTGCTCCATGGAAGGTGAACAGACATAGCGTCATAAGCCCCCCCAGTATGGAATATGGGGTGAGCAGGTCAAAGAAGGTTCCTTGATAAATCATGCTTTGGTCAATGGGGAGACCCACCATGAGGTCAGTCATGGCCACACCCCAAAGGAAAGCAGGTACAGCTGAACCGAAGCAAATGGCCTTGTCCCATACCTGATGCCAGACCAGGGAATCATGACGGTGGCGAAGCTCAAAGGCTGCCCCTCGGAGAATAAGGGCTATTAGCATTAAAAAGAGGGCCATGTAGAAGGTGCTGAACATGGTGGCGTACACATGGGGGAAGGCGGCAAACAGGGCACCACCGGCTGTAATCATCCACACCTCATTTCCATCCCAGACAGGTGCTATGGTGGCCAAAATCTGGCTGCGTTCCTCCTCCCGTTTTGTCAGGAGGGGCATTAAAATACCAACTCCATAGTCAAACCCCTCCAGAAAGAAGAAGCCGGTAAAGAGTACCGCAATGAGGATAAACCAAAGTACGTTATAATCCATCATAAAGCCCTCCCTTCATCGCTAGCCGTATCAATGGTAGTCTGGTGGATAATACGGCATATAACGTAGAAAGCAATTACTGCCAAAATGAGATAGACAATGGTAAAGCCGGACATGGTGATGAATACCTCACCAGGGGTCAGATTAGGGGATACCGCATCGGCGGTCTTTTGTAATCCGACCACAATCCATGGTTGGCGACCAGCCTCGGCGATAAACCAACCGGCCGAATTGGCCAGGAATGGTAATGGCAGCAGGAAAGGCATAAGGGCCAGCAGGTATTTGTATTTAAATAACCAATCCTGCTTTATCCATGCTAATCCGCCGATGATGAAGGCCAGACCGGCGATGGCACCACCGCAGGCAATCATTATGCGGAAGCACCAGAAGAGCCCGGTTACATCAGGAATATAGTTGCCGGCACCATATTGCTGTTCGGCGGCAGCCTGTAATTGGTTTATACCCTGTACAGCCCCTTCAGACTTGTTGTACAGCATAAAGGAAAACATGCCCGGAATCGTTATTTCTGTATCGTTTTGACGTTTTTCCTGATTAATATCCGCTACTACGGCGAATGGGGCGGGATCTTCAGTCTCCCACAGGGCTTCCATACTGGACAGCTTCATTGGCTGGGCCTCGGCCAGATATTGGGTATGGACGTGACCTGTGCCCATGGCGCCCATGATGCCGATTATCAGATAGATGGAGACAGCCTTTAAGGCCTGCAGAAATACCTCTCTGGAAGCGTCGTCAACAGCGTATTTCCAGCTGCAGATAATGAGCAGGACGAAGCCGGCTGTAGCGATACCTGAAAATAGGGTGTGACTCATTTCGCCAATTACGTATGGATTGGTAATAAGGGCCATAAAATCGGTCATTATAGCCCGGCCATTTTCTATGGCGTAGCCAACTGGATGCTGCATAAAGGAATTGGCGACTAAAATCCAGAAGGCTGATAAATTACTGCCAATGGCCACCAGCCAGATGCAGGCACAGTGCAGCTTTTCCGGGAGCTTGTCCCAGCCAAATACCCAGATGCCGATGAAGGTGGACTCCAAAAAGAAAGCCGTGAGGGCTTCCAAGGCCAATGGTGCGCCAAAAATATCTCCCATGAACCGGGAGTATTCGGACCAGTTCATACCAAAGTGAAATTCCTGAACAATACCTGTGACCACACCCATGGCAAAGTTTACCAAAAAGATTGCCCCGAAAAATTTAAGCAGCTTTCGGCAAGGCTCCTTCCAACGAGCGCGCTTAGTGGTGACATAGCAGGTTTCCAGCAGGGCTAAAAACAGGGTTAGCCCCAGTGTTACAGGAACAAACAGGAAATGATAGATGGTAGTGATGGCAAACTGCCAACGGGAGAGCAATACTATATCCATAAAACCACTCCTTTCACACATTGTGACAATATGAACGAGATCATTATTATTCCTAAGTAAATAGTATCACATATTGGCCCAGTTTCAAATGTATACATGATGAAAAGGTAAGGCATAAAAAAGGGAGCCGTGATTTTTCACAGCTCCCAAGGAGTGTTTGATTAAAAATATTAAAGCATGTGGGCTCTCAGCTCTTCATCGGAAAGTGGGCTCAGATATGCAGGTGCAATGTCAAATACAGTCCTGCAGCCAATATTTCCTTCCTGATGGAGGCGGTTAATGGCGCGGGCATAAGCCACGATTACAGAGGCCGTAAACTCTGGATTGGAGTCCAGCTTAAGGCTGTATTCAATAACGTGCTTGTTTTCGTTGTTCCAGCCAGTGGTACCGGTGCGGAATACAAAACCGCCGTGTGGAATACCACTGTGATTTTTCTGCAGCTCTTCCTCGGAAATGAAATGTACAGTGGTATCGTAGTCGGAGAAGTAGTTTGGCATTTCCTTGATTTCCTTTTCAATGGCAGTCTTGTCTGCACCGTCCTCAGCTACCACGAAGCACTCACGGGTGTGCTTCTGACGGGTGGTAAGGTCAGGGTTTTCACCGGCGCGTACAGAAGCCAGTGCGCTGTCTACAGGAATAGTGTACTGCTTGCCATTCTTTACCCCCTTTACACGGCGGATAGCATCGGAATGTCCCTGACTGACTCCCTTGCCCCAGAAGGTGTAGTCGTTGCCATTGGGCAAAATGGCGTTGGCATACAGGCGGTTCAAGGAGAACATACCTGGATCCCAGCCAGCGGAAATAAGGGCAATGTGGGCCGTTGATTTTGCAGCTTTATTTACATTTTCAAAATGCTCCGGAATACGGGCATGGGTATCAAAGCTGTCGATGACATTAAAATGCTTTGCCAATGCTGGAGTCATCTCAGGTAAATCAGTGGCACTGCCACCACAGATGATCATGACGTCAATCTTGTCAGCAAATTTTTCCACGTCATTGGCAGATGCAACGGTTACACCGGCAGTCTGAATCTTAACAGTGGATGGATCCCGGCGGGTAAATACAGCCACCAGCTCCATATCTTCGCTATTTTTTACAGCACATTCAATACCACGGCCAAGATTGCCGTAACCATAAATACCAACCTTCATAGTAAATCACCTCATTAAAATTCTATGCTTAACTAGTATACCACTTTCAATATTTATAACGCAAGAGTTATATTATGTATACATTATTTATTATTGTAAAAAAAAGAAGGGGAAAAACATCCTATATATTAATAGCCATGTTGTTAGCTTGTATGGTAGAATGACCTAAAGGGGTGTCAGATATGAACGAAAACGACAATGTTCAGCAGAATACTGCCAAAAAAAAGAAGGGCGCAGTGAATATTGACCAGCTAACGGGCTTACCGCTGATGCGCTCTTATTGGAATCTTGTAGCAGAAAAGATAGAGAGCAATCCTGTTTGTAGCACCATGATGTCCGTAAATATACTGAACTTTCAGTATTTCAACAAATGGTACGGACGTGATAAGGGAGATGCTCTGCTGGCAGAGCTGGGCAAATATTTCCAGCAGCTGTGTCATGACCATGATATGATCGCCGGATACATGGGCAATGACTATTTTTCTGTATTTTTTAAGGAAGATGCTGATTTGGTTGATGCTCTTATCGAGAGCGTTAAACTGATTGTAGGCAGATATATGACGGATCCGTTGTTCCGTCCGGTATGGGGCGGCTATAAATATACTGATGGAGATACAACTGATGCCATTGATATGTACGATTATACCATCATGGCCATTGGCAAGTGCTATATATACTCCTATGCGGATATTAATTGGTTCAGCGAGGGTATGGCCAGGGATTTGGCCACCACTGTCGATTTGATGCCTCGCATTCAGCGGGCTATGGCCAATAACGAGTTTACGATTTATCTCCAGCCAAAATGCCAAATTGTGGATGGACGAATCGTGGGAGCAGAGGCCCTTGTACGGTGGATAACTGCCGATGGGGAAATGATTCCGCCTGGTAAATTCATTTCCTTTCTTGAAAAGAATGGCTATATTACACAGCTGGACCGGCATGTGTGGGAAATAACCTGTCAGACCATACGCCATTGGATGGATACAGGACTTCCAGTGGTTCCGGTATCTATTAACGTGTCCCGTATTGATATTCAGAATATGGATGTGGTACGGATTCTCACTGAAATGGTACACAAATACCAGATTCCTGTAAGTGCTCTGGAGATAGAGATTACTGAAAGTGCTTATGTGGAAAATGAAGGCATTGTAAAGGAAACAGAAGAGGCGCTGAAGCGTAATGGCTTTAAAATTATTATTGATGATTTTGGAAGCGGTTATTCTTCATTAAATATGCTTAAAGACGTGGATGCTGATGTGTTGAAGCTGGATATGCGTTTCCTTGATTTTTCAAATGGTAATCGGGGGCGTGGCATTAACATTATTTATTCCATCATCGATATGGCACGTCAGATTGATTTACCAATCATTGTGGAGGGTATTGAAACCCTGGAACAGATTGAGCTGTTGTCCATGATGGGCTGCGAGTACGTTCAGGGCTATTACTTCTATCAGCCAATGTCCATTGAGAGTTTTGAGACATTGATTTCCGATAAAAATAATGTTACTACATCTAATATACACAAGCGGAAAATGACCCGTTCCTACCTGCAGGATATTACCGCCTACTTCTGGAAGGTTGCCGAGGTAAACCCATGGACAGGGGAATACCATTTTATCAAGAAATCCGAGGTTAAAGACGGGATTATGAGTCCACGTCCACAAACTATTGAGGACTATTCAAAGCGCTATGTTGAAACTGGCATGGTGCATCATAGTGACAGTGACGCTTTTATCCATGAGACTTCCATAGTGGCAACTCAGCTGCAAATTGCCAAGAAACAGCATCGTCGTAGGGTTCATTTGCGGTGCATGAAGGATGGGCGTTATGTTTGGATTACCTTCGAATGTATAGTGCCAAATGTGTTCTCCAAGAGCAATCCATGGGTGCTGTACACCTGGAAGATTGCCGATACTGACGTGGCTGCCCGTCAGGACACCATGAATTTGATTGACAAAACCTGCAAGACGATTCTGAAAATGGATGGTTATACTGGTATGTGTGAAATCATCCAGATTGATAGTGAAGAGGAGAATCTTGGCTATCATATTTCCAAGCATTTCGATACTTGGAATCACAATATCATAGATAATCATCTTATTCATCCGGAAGAACTGCAGGCTTATAAAAAATTTACGGATGTGAAACACATGACAGAGAGGCTTGCCTTATCGGACAATCCGTTACGCTTCCAATATCGCCGTATGGTAGGAGATACTTATCGTTGGGTTTGCATGACTGTGTCCAGAAGCCTTGACTATACCGATGAACATCCAATACTTATGGTTATGGTTCAGTATATAAATTATTTGTATGAGCCATATTCACCTGAAGAGTTCTCTGAAACGGATTCGGTGAAATCTATACTTAATAATTTGGTGTTTGCAGCTCATATTAACATAACCAAGGAAACCTTTGTTTCGGTGCAGGATCTGGCAACGGTGGAGGTTGCCACAGGTGTAGCGAGTGATACAAATTATATGGTAGGCGTAAGGAAACTGGTGGAGGAATTGGTACTGCCAGAATACAAGGAAGCCTATTTGGCGTTTATGAACAGAGATTGGCTTTTAGAAAAATTTGGTGAAGGCCATAGTCATCTTTTCCTTGAATATCAGCGCTTGGTCGATGGCGTACCTAAGTGGCACTTTATATCCTTGGTTCTATACCGGGATAAAAAGACAGGCCATATAATGGGTACGGAATATGTCTACAATATAGACTCCCAGAAACGCATAGAGCTTGAATTAAAGGCCTCTGTGGCAGCCTCTAAAAATTAGTTTAAAATTCACTTTACAAAACCCTGACCATATAATACAATGTCATTCGTTTGGAAAACCGACAGTCAAAAATTGCGGTTACAGTTTATGACAAAGGGGATTTATAATATAGTGGTTTTGGAAGATTTGCAGGCACTCCGCCAGGCAAAAGGATATAGTATTCACATGGTTGCTGAGATGCTTAATATTTCAGTGGACAGCTATTTGGAGTTGGAATATTCCGTAAGGGAAGCCAGTGACCAGGAGATGAATATGCTGGATAGAATTTTTAGTGAGTAGCTTGATTTTGAAGTACTCTTGTGATAGGATATATGGTATGCAATAATGGATTAAAATACCTGAGGGGAGTTTTGATATGCTGGATGTCAATACAACAAAAATTCGTTGTTCCGGAGATGTAACCGATAAAGCTCATGGTCAGTTTATATGCGGGCCTCTTGATCGTGGTTATGGTACTACCATTGGTAATAGCCTCAAGAGAATTCTCCTGTCATCCATCCAGGGTGCAGCAGTTACTGCTGTGAAGATTGCTGGTGCTACCGCCATGGACAGCATGCTTTCTGACACCCATGAAGATGCAATTGATATAGTTTTGAACGTAAAGAGCCTGTGCATTGAGCCTGTTGAGAACGAACTGGTGGCTCATATTGATGTTAAGGCTGATGGTGAGGATTTGGAGGTTACTGCTGCTGATATTACTGCAGACAGTGAGCTTCAGATTATTAACCCTGAACTTCATATTGCCACTGTTAAGGCTGGCAAGAAGTTCTCCATGGATTTGAAGATTCAGAATGGCTGCGGTTACGTGTCTGCCGACAAGAATACTACTGCAGATAAGGGCATGTTCCCTATTGATGCGCTGTTTTCTCCAATTGATCGCGTAGATTATGTGGTTAAGAATACCCGTGTTGGTAACATTACCAACTATGATAGCCTGACTCTGGATATTTTCACCAATGGTTCTGTTATGCCTGCTGATGCTTTGAAGCTGGCAGCCAACATTATGATTGAGGGGTTGAATCCATTCCTGGCCCTGTGCGAGGACACTGTTGTTGATGAGCCAAATCCTGAGAGCTATAGTCTGTCCTCCGATGATGGGGATAATGGCCATGAGGCATTGGAGGAGCTGTTGAATGCTCCTATCAGCGAGCTGGAGTTGAGTCAGCGTTCCACTCACTGCATGCAGCGCAACAATATCTTCACTATTGGCGATCTTGTTGCAAAGACTACTGAGGAGATTATGGGCTTCAGAAATCTTGGTGCCAAGTCCTTCAAGGAGATTTGCGACAGACTGGCTGAGCGAGGCTTGTCTTTAAAGTCTGGTAGCTCTGTTGACTGATAGCTATTGTTTTATGAAAACTTTGATACGCCGTTCATTTTGAGCGGCGTATTTTAAATTTGCAGGATTTTTGTTTCGGATGTAGTAATATATAAAGAAGGTAAATTTTAAACTTACTAGGTTTTTTTGAGAGAGGGTTCGGATATGCATATCGCTTGCCTGGATACTGAGTCCACCAGTACAGGAATCAGCAATGAGATTTTGGAGTTGTCAATTTTAAACGAGCAGGGGGCTCTGATACACAATCAGCTTTATAAACCAAAGAAGGTTCATAAGTGGCATTATGCCGAAAGAGTAAATGGAATTACTCCTGAGATGGTGGCAGACAAGCCTTATTTTGTTAAGCATATACCCAAGGTCCAGAAAATATTTGATAAGAGCGAAATGATTCTGGGCTTTGCGGTAGACAATGATATAAGGGTACTGGAAAAATATGGTTTCCAGCACTTACCGGAAAAGGCCATGGATGTCCGTGACCTCTATTGGGCTGTTTTCCATGAGGATAAGAACTTTGATTATTATCATGTTCCTCGGCTGGTGATATGCGCCGAGGAATGTGGATATACCTGGCGTGATGGTTCTGCCCATTCTGCATCGGCTGATGCTGAGGCCACACTTTTCTGTTTTAATTATCTCATAAGGAAGTTTGTGGAAAAGTACAATCTCTTTGAGCTGCAGGATAAGCCTCATCTTAGTACAGAAGAAATTAATATTGTGTGGGACTACCTGCGGAAGCTGCTTCGTGAGGAGCGTCACAACAAGGCTGTGGAAAAGGCAAAGGGTATGCTGTATTTGGTGGATACACCTCAGGGCTATGCCATTTATGCCCGCAAGCGTCCTCTTACAGAGGAGGATCATGAGCGCTTCAAGGAAAAGAATCGGAAGATTATTTCTGTTGTTGAGCTGGCGGATTCCCAGAAGGGTTACGAGGATTTATTGGCCCGCTTTACACCAAAGATAATTGGCGGGGAAAGTTATTACAAGGCCTTCTATCAGCTGGACGACCAGGACATCGAGCTCTTTAAGAATTATACCAATGAGTTCATCGACGAGGCCTATTTGGAGGAACAGAACTAAGCCTTCGGTTGACAAGAAAATCCCTTTTGGTACAATTTATAACGAGGGATAGAGACGGAGGCTTTTATGACGTTAAAAAAGAAGATTATTTGGTCCACGATTTCAGTATTTGTGCTTTTATGCTGTTATGTGTGCTATGTGGCAAGACCGGTGGATGTGGCTACTGACACGGAAGTGGAAGGTTTAAATAGTGAGGTGGAGCAGATATTGTATTATGCAGGGCTGGCCCCAAGCTCTCATAATGCTCAGATGTGGGATGTGAAGGTATATCCTGCAGAGGGGAAGATGGTTATTTCCCCGGATACTTCCAGACTTTTGTACGCGGTTGATCAGGAAAGCAGGGAAGCCTATATTTCTATGGGTGCCTATGCCCGCAGCTGTATGTTGGCTTTCGAGGCTTATGGATATAATACCAGTCTCCATGTTAGTGACAACGGCCAGAGTATTACAGTAATTTACACCAATAACGGCATGGCCAGAGATGAGGGACTGCTTAATTTGATGAAGCGCCGCCATACTGACAAGCGGGAATATACATCGGCTGCCATACCTGAGTTTTTTCAGGAGGGGCTCAAGGGAATCAGGGGGGCCGTATTTGTTCCTGAGAGCACTGAGGCATTCTCTCTCATAAAGGACCAGACCTTGTTTGCGGCAGAGGAACAGAGGGATAATCAGGAAATAAGGGATGAGCTGGCGGATTGGCTTCGTTTTTCAAATTGGGAGGCGGAAAAGAAGAAGGATGGCCTTACTGCAGAGCAGAACGGGATTACCGGCTTGGGAAAGGTTATATATTATACCCTTGGGACTCACTGGTTTGCCAGGGGAGATACCTTTGCTCAGACTGGATATGAAATGGCCCAAAGACAGGCGGAAAATTGTGCAGGCTATCTTTTGATTATCTCAAATGATACCAATATAGGCTATATTGAGGCTGGTATGCACCTTACGGAGGCGTGGCTTTATGCTGTTCGTAATGATATTGAGGTGCAGCCTATGAGCTTTGCTGTGGAGAACAAGGCTCGCCGTTTTGCCATTCAGAACGCCCTGAAATTGCCATATACGCCACAGATGGTACTGCGTATAGGGTATGTGGATGGTGCCTACGGCACAAATGCATTGGTTCGACGCGATTTAAAAGACTATATAGAAGTTAAATAAACGTATTAATTGCCTAAAAATACCGTTGTGGAGTAGCAAAACTCTGCAGCGGTTTTTTATTACTAACACCCTTTAAAAAACTAAAGTATTTCTTTGCTTTCCTGTCCACCTGTGGTAGAATAATTGTGTTGTCGTGTAAGTGCGTGTATCGTTAGAGAAAATAAATGTCGTTAGGAGAGATACAGATGCATCAGGAGTTTTTGATGGGCAATGAAGCCATTGCCATGGGTGCCATTGCCGCCGGTGTAAATCTGGTGGCTGGATATCCGGGGACCCCATCTACTGAAGTGCTGGAGACTGTGGCGAAGCACAGGCCACAGGACACCTATGTGGAATGGTCCATTAATGAAAAGACTGCTATGGAGGTGGGGGCCGGGGCCGCATATACCGGGGCCCGCGTTATGGTAACCATGAAACAGGTGGGACTAAATGTGGCCGTGGATCCCCTTATGTCCCTTGAATATATAGGTGTTAAGGGAGGTATGGTGGTTTTGGTTGCGGATGACCCAGGCCCTATATCTTCCCAGACGGAGCAGGATACCCGTCATTTTTCCAGATTTTCAAAGCTGCCATGCTTTGATCCTTCCACAGTGCAGGAGGCTTATGAGATGGTGCAGGATGCCTTTGAGTATTCGGAAAAATATAGGACACCTGTCTTTCTCAGGTCCACAACCAGAGTTTCGCATGGATATGCTTCCATCAACGTGAAGGGTGAAGGTGAATACAAACATAATAAGCCCGAGGGCTTTATAAAGGACACCAAACGTTGGGTTATATTCCCCAAGCTGTCCTACCAGGCTCATATAAATATTGAGGCTCGTAATGTGGAGCTTTCCAAAGTGTTCTCTTCATATAGCAAGAATCTGCTGCTTAATGTGGAAAACAGTAAATTTCCAAAGAAGGGCATTGCCACTGGCGGCTTTAACTACACCTATGTTTCCGAGGCATTAAAATATTTAGGTGATGTGAGACTGTTAAAGGTTTCTACGCCTCATCCTTTTCCGGAGGAACTGGCTGTAAAGTTTCTGACGGGCCTTGATGAAGTAATATGTGTAGAGGAATTGGATCCTGTTATTGAGCGGGAGCTTATCTATATAGCGGGAAAATATCAGCTGCCCGTGAAGGTATATGGCAAGCTGACCCTGGACGTAAAGAATTCCGGGGAAAATACCCTTGATTCTGTTATGGGAAATCTGACTAAGTTTTTGGGCGCAAAGCCTCCTGAAAATACGGCCCTTACTGAGGCTGACATGGCAGAGATGCCAGAACTGCCAGTTCGCCCGCCTGTCCTTTGCGCCGGCTGTCCTCATAGAGCCTCTTTCTATGCTGTAAAACAGGCTATGAAAGGGAAAAAGACACTGTTTGCAGGGGATATTGGCTGTTATACCATGGGAAATGCCATGCCTCTTGATATGGTGGATACATGCCTCTGTATGGGAGCAGGTCTGGGAATTGCTCAGGGTGTGGACCATATTGAGCCGGATACCAGCTGCTTTGCCTTTGTAGGTGACTCCACCTTCTTTGCGGCGGCAATTCCGGGAGTAATAAATGCTGTTTATAATCAGGCGGATATGACCTTGATTGTTCTGGATAACTCTACCACTGCCATGACCGGTCACCAGCCTCATCCTGGTACTGGCCAGACCATGATGGGGGATGTGGTTAATAAAGTTAGTATAGAAAAAATATTAAAGGGTATTGGCCTGGAATTTGTGGAGACAGTCAATCCGTTGGATTACAAAAAATCCGTGGAAACAGTAAGGGCTGCTGCGGCTTTGCCTGGTGTTAAGGCAATTATTTTTAAATCGCCGTGTATCGCTATTGTCAAATCTGATAAATGCCTGTCAGTGGACAGGGAAAAATGTATAAACTGCCGTAAGTGTATCCGTGAGCTTGGTTGTCCGGCCCTTATAATTCGTGATGACAAGGTG
>DFHJ01000036.1 GCA_002372665.1 Anaerovibrio lipolyticus | reverse complement strand
ATAGGACAAGCAGGAGTGCAAAAGGGGACATATTTTGCCTTGGTACTTAGCGAATGCAAGCTGAAACGCACAGCATGAGCTTAGTACCGCTAGGCAAACTAGAGAGCGCGAGCGTTCCCCGTTGTACTCCTACTTGGACTATTGATGTTTACACCTTTAATAAGCGGTAAAACTTTTTCTTGCCCTTCTTAACAATTGCCTCTCCGTCAGTGAAATCGCCCTCTGACAGTGTATAATCTGGGTCAGTCACCTTCTCGTCATTGAGAGACAAACCATTCTGCTGGATGAGACGACGTGCTTCACCCTTGGAGCCGAATACATCAGCTGCTACCAGCACATCCACCAGCTTCTTAGCAGCATCCTCAGCGGTAAGCTCAATAGTAGGCATATTTTCGCTGGAGCCGGAGCCACCGAATACAGCCTCTGCAGCAGCCTTGGCCTTGTCGGCCTCCTCCTGACCATGAACCAGCTTGGTTACTTCGTAAGCAAGAACCTTCTTGGCTTCATTAATTTCCTGACCTTCAAGAGCACCAAGACGGCGAACCTCCTCCATCGGAAGGAAGGTCAAAAGAGCCAGACAACGCTCAACATCAGCGTCATCCACATTTCTCCAGTACTGATAGAAGTCATAAGGAGAAGTTTTCTCCTTATCCAGCCACAGAGCACCGCCAGCAGTTTTACCCATCTTCTGGCCATCACTCTTGGTTAAGAGGGTAAAGGTAAGGCCATATACAGCATCACCGGTTATGCGACGGGTCAGCTCAACACCACCAATGATGTTTGACCACTGGTCATCGCCGCCCATTTCCAGCTTAAGGTTATAGCGACGATGAAGCTCCAGGAAATCATAGGACTGCATAATCATGTAATTGAATTCCAGGAAGGTAAGGCCCTTTTCCATGCGGTTCTTGTAGCACTCAGCTGCCAGCATACGATTAACCGTGAAGTGGGCACCCACCTCACGAAGCAAATCAATATAGTTCAGCTTGCGGAGCCAATCACCGTTATTTACCATCAATGCCTTGCCATCACTAAAGTCAATAAAGCGTGCCATCTGCTTCTTGAACTGATTGCAGTTATACTCAATATCCTCATCGGTGAGCATTTTGCGCATATCACTGCGACCAGAAGGATCACCTACAGTACCAGTACCGCCGCCTACAAGACATACTGGTCTGTGACCGGCCTTCTGAAGGTGGGACATAACCATAAGTCCAAGAAAGTGACCTACATGAAGGCTGTCAGCAGTTGGATCAAAACCAATGTAGAAGGTAACCTTCTCATTCTCAAGCATTGCACGAACTTCATCTTCATTAGTACACTGGGCGATGTAGCCACGCTCTTTCAGCACATCAAAAACACTTGTTGCCATTATTGTATTTCTCTCCTTAAACCTGAATACAGGATATTTGTACGTTAGATTTTAATTTGCCGTTTTACCGGCAGGTGCAGTTGGTGAAGGTGCAGGAGTATGGGATGGGGATGGAGCAGGGCTAGGCTTAGGCTTGGTACTTTCAGTACGGGCTGGTTGTTCAGTGCCCTTCCTTTCTGTACCCTTCTTATCCTTGTCCTTGCTTTCCTTCGCCTTGGTATCATCCTTTACAGGGGCTTCCACACTGGTAAGAACAGCACCATCAAACTTCTTGACTGGCATTCCTGCCATAGCCTTGGTCATAAAGGCCTTCCAAATTACCGCAGGAGTAGTACCCCCTGTCATGGTGCCCATACGCTGATTATCGTCAGTACCAACCCAAACACCTACTACTAAATCCGGAACATAGCCCACAAACCAGGCATCGTGATAATCACTGGTGGTACCAGTCTTTCCGGCGGCAGGGCGGTCAATCTGAGCTGCTGTACCAGTGCCACGGGCCACAACTCCCATCAGCATACTGGTCAAATCATTGGCTGTAGCTTTCTTGAGGACCTGCTTGCTTTCGGTTCTTTCCTCCTCCAGCACCTTGCCATTGCGGTCAAGGACCTTGATGATAGCTGTATGCTTTACATGGACACCATCATTGGCAAAGGTACAATAAGCACTTGTAAGCTCCAAAGGAGTTACACCACGGGTAAGACCACCAAGGGAAGTGGACAGATTACCATCATTCTGAGGACCTTCCGTTACGAAGGTGGAAATTCCCATTTCCTTGCCCAGGTAAATGACCTTATCAATACCAACCTCCTGTGCCACGCGAACCGTTGGAACATTTAAAGACTGCTCTGCAACGTAGCGCAGGGAAACTTTACCATTAAAATTGCGGCTGTAATTCTGAGGTGACCAGCCATTAATATCGAGTGGCTTATCCTCAATAATGGTTGACGGAGTAAAATCAGACTCCAAAGCTGCCGCAAAAACAAAAGGCTTAAAGGCAGAACCAGGCTGTCTTTCCGCCAAAACAGCACGATTAAACTGGTCAGTACCACGACCGCCCACCATGGCTTTAATATAGCCTGTATGTGGATCAATGGCTACCAAGGCCCCCTGTGGCTGCTTAATACCATTGCTTTCGGACATATCAGGAAGATTTTTCATAGCTTCCTCAGCAGCCTTCTGCATATCAATGTCCAGGGTGGTATAAATTTTCAGACCTTCCTTGTATACAGCATCAGCACCGTATTTTTCAATCATGGTCTGGGTCACATAATCAATAAAGTAGGACGCCTCTTCCCCAGCCTTGGTGGATGCCTTTACCAGATGCAGCTCCTCATTCTTTGTTTTATTTGCAGTAGAAGAACTGATATAGCCATACTTGGCCATCTGATCCAGTACAGTAGCCTTACGCTGCTGTGCCGCCTGCAAATTATTAGTTGGTGAATAATAGTTAGGACTCTTTGGTATACCAGCCAACATAGCACATTCGCTAAGGTCCAGCTCCTCCACATTTTTCCCAAAATATGTCTTGGATGCTGCCTGTACGCCATAAGCACCGTTACCAAAGTAAATCTGATTCAGATAAAGCTCGAGGATTTCCTCCTTGGTATACTGATGCTCAAGCTGAATGGCCAGGAACATCTCCTGTATCTTACGCTTAAATGTACGATCCTGGGTCAGATAAGCATTTTTAGCCAGCTGCTGAGTAATAGTGGAGCCGCCTTCTGCTACACCCTTGGAAGTAATATTAGACCACATGGCACGCAAAATGCCACGAGGGTCAACACCGGAATGCTCATAAAATCTGGCATCCTCAACGGCTACGAAGGCATTTTTCAGATTTTCGGGAATCTGATTCATCTTAACCGGCACCCGATTTTCGTCAGCATGTACATTGGCAATCTCATTGCCATTTATGTCATAAATCTGCGAAGATGCCGGTGGCCTCACATCAGCAAGGTCAGCCTTTGTATTCAATGTGGCTGTAAGAAATCCGCATCCGACACCAATAATCATTACAACCATTATTGAAGCAAAAATTATCAGGATTCGACTTGCAGTGCTACCGCCAGTGGACTTCTGAGGCTTCTTCGCCTGTCGAGCCCGCTGCTGAGCCGCACCTGTACGTTTTTCCATGGTAGACCTCCTTATACACATATACGCTAACATTTTACCATAAATGTTGCGATTTAGCTAAGTTTATTTAAGAGTTACCAAGGTTGCACCGGTACCACCTTCGCTCATGTCTGCAAAATTGAAGCCTGCCACATTTCTATGATGCTTCAAATACTCGTGTACACCTTTTCTAAGGGCACCTGTCCCCTTACCGTGAATGATAAGCACCTGAGACAGTCCCGCCATAATGGAGTCATCGATGAACTTGCCTAAAACGACCTCGGCTTCATCCACCATCATGCCGCGAATATCAATATCACGATGGGCCTCCTGGGTTTTGGATATAAAGCTGCTGCCTCCCTTGGATTTTCTGCCGGTTAAAGTTGCTGGTTGTTCCTTTTTACCCTTTTCAACAAATTTGCAGGCAGAAGCCTTCATGGTGGTCTTCATAGCCCCCAGCTGAATTTCCAATTCTTTGCCGTGAACCCCCAGAACTGTACCCTTCTGGTCCAGCTTGGTAACATAAATTATATCCCCGACCTCGATGGTTTTTAAATCAACAGGCTTTCTATATGCCTTGGCAGAAACAATACCCGGACGGACACGGCCTGCTTCCTCATTTAACTTGTTTCGGGCATTCTGAATAGCCTGCTGGCGCTTTTGAATGCCCATATCATTAAACTGCTCCTTCAGCTGCTTAATGATTTCCTCAGATTCCCTACGGGCACGACGAACAAGGGCAGAGCCTTCATCCTTGGCCTTGCGGATAATATCTGCCTTTTTCTGGGACAGCTCCGTACGCATGGCTTCAGCCTTGGCCTCCATTTTCTGGGCTCTCTGGAGCTTAGCCTCGATGTCGGCATTCATCTGCTCATACATCATCTTTTCTTTTTCCAGCTGATTAATGACCTTCTCAAACTGGGCATGATCTGCCTGTATCAGCTGCTTTGCCCTAATAACCAGTGCTTCGCTAAGTCCCAGACGCCGACTGATGGCAAAGGCATTACTTGCCCCGGGAATACCAGTTAGCAATCTATAGGTTGGTCTAAGAGTATTTACATCAAATTCCACGCAGGCATTTTCAATGCCATCACGACTAAAGGCAAAGGTTTTCAGTTCGGAATAATGGGTGGTGGCCATAACAGTAGCCTTGATATTCAGTAGCTGTTCCAAAATAGCCATGGCCAAAGCTGCGCCTTCCTCGGGGTCAGTGCCTGCTCCAAGCTCATCCAAAAGCAAGAGATCGTCAGCTTCCACCTTGCCCAAGATTTCCACCAAATGAGTCATGTGAGCAGAGAAGGTACTGAGGCTCTGCTCTATGCTCTGCTCGTCACCAATATCTGCGTAAATATTATTATACACAGCAATCCGGGAACCGTTTTCCACAGGAAGGAACAGTCCCGCCTGAGCCATAAGCACCAAAAGCCCGAGGGTTTTCATGCTGACGGTTTTACCACCAGTGTTTGGCCCAGTAACCAGCAGCATATTGTAATCAGCCCCAATGGAAATATCAATTGGCACCACCTTATCACTATCAATAAGTGGATGACGGGCTGACAACAGGGAAGTAGCTCCATCCTCGCTGACAACAGGCTCCACAGCCTTCATTTCACGAGCGAGACCAGCCTTGGCAAAGGTGAAATCAATAAAGGCCAAAATATCGCAGTTTTCCATAAGAATATCATCCTTACGGCGAATCTGGTTGGAAATATCCCTGAGGATTCGTTCCACCTCATGCTTTTCTGCTGCCACCAGCTGCTTGATATCATTATTAAGATTAACCACTGCCATCGGCTCCACAAATACGGTGGACCCACTGGCAGACTGGTCATGGACAATACCTGGAAAATACTGACGGTATTCCTGTTTTATCGGTATCACATAACGGTCACCGCGCATGGTGACAATGGCATCCTGAAAATATTTCTGATACTCCGCAGAGTGAAGAATGTTATTCAAATGGTCCTTGATACGAGCCTGAGATGTCTTCACCTCGCGACGAATACGCTTCAATTCCACACTGGCATCATCACGAAGATTACCATGCTCATCCACAGTATTTTCCAAATTGCGCTCCAATTCACCAAGAATCTCCAGACCACGAGCCCAATTTTTGAGAATAGGGGCATCCAGCTCCAATTCCTTGAAGAACTTCTTTACCCCACGCATGGCGTACATGGTAGTGAGCACATCCATAATTTCAGAGGTTTCAATAATGGCACCGATACCAATTTTCTTCATCAGCTCACGAATATCACGGATACCACCCAAAGGTGGATTAGCCATTGAAGAAACCATAACGGCCTCTGCAGTCTCCCGCAGTCTTTCCTTAACCTCGTCTATATCGTTACTGGGCTGCAATCCTCCTGCCAGTTCCTTGCCTAAAATGGAGCCAGCTTTATTTTGCAGACGCTCCAATATTTTTTTATATTCTAAAACTTTAAATGAATCCTGTTCCATCTATAACCTCAAAACAATATATTACTCCACACCTCTAAAGTAATGGCCTCGAGTGATATTATCACCCTCAAGGGCCTCCGCTGCAGCCTTTTCCCTGTCACTTAGCTCCCCATCAAAGGCCATATACTTCTTGTAATTGGCAATAGTCTTTTTCAACTGATCAGCACTCATGTAACGTGCCTCTATTCTCAGCTGACTGATACCCATAGCACCAAATTTCATGGCATGAGGCAGCATACTGAGCCGGTTGCCGTTTAATACGTGCATGTGGCAATACTGGTCCATCACAAGAGGAAACTTAATATCCTTGCGATCCTTTAAAAAGAATTTCTTACCGCTGTTTACACATGGAGCACTGCACTGACCTGTATGAAGCCCCCCAATGAAGCTGCCAGTGGCACAATATTCTGATACCATCAGCTCCATGTTACCATCCACTATACAGGAAAGAGGCATATCACTTTCCTTGGCCAGCTTCTCCACCTGAGCCAACGTAAGCTCAGGAGAAAGAGTTACAGCCTCAACTCCCAGCTCCACTAAGTGCTGTAATGTCTTAAAGTTGTAGGAAATCAAGGAATAATCTGCGTGAACCGGGATATCGGTAAGCTCTCTTACAGCCGCCAATGAGCCTATATTATGTACATTAATTGCATCTGGCTTATAGGAAGCAACTGTCCTTAGCCATGTATGGAATCCCTGT
The DNA here is from genome assembly GCA_002372665.1 of Anaerovibrio lipolyticus. GTDB lineage: Bacteria > Bacillota > Negativicutes > Selenomonadales > Selenomonadaceae > Anaerovibrio > Anaerovibrio lipolyticus_C. The sequence goes on along the minus strand of DFHJ01000036.1, from coordinate 11,559 downwards.
AATTCATGGTTTCTTATAATTCTGGGGGTATTAAAGGCAATCTTTGCCCCAGCTTTATGAGCCATATATACAGCCTTTTCGTACTGCATAGGTATAATAGCATCATGATGATAGGATTCACCGCCAAATACGACCCAATCTGCACCTGCAAACAGTGCGGACTGCAAAAGCTCCATGGTATCCACCACAGCAGTAATGCCAGCCTGAACCCTTTTCCTTGTCTTTGGCTTGCTTAAAGCCGTAGCATTATTCGGAATAGGCTTTCTTTTATATTTGGAAAGTCTTTGACGTTCCAGCATTTCCACTGCTTTTCTTCTGGCCTCGTTTATTTCGCTGACGGGAACCATAACATTGCCTTCAATGTGACATTCCAAATTTCTTAACTCAAATATGGAAGTACCTAAACGGGACACCTGCTTATGAATGGTTTCCTCGCTTAATGGCCGTTTAATGGCCTCCTGACCAATAAACTCTGTCCTGCCTTCCCCTTTATGGCCATCGCCATCTATCATGGAAATGACAAGAGACTCACCCACAGCAGCACTGACACTCACATCCACCGGCACCCTGCGTACTGGGGAACCAGTATTGTAAAAGCCCTTAGCCCATTCCATAAGGGGTGCATCATACACTTTAAAAGCTCTGTCATGCTCAAATACCCTGGACTCCACCGGAAAGCTCACCACAGATCCTGACTGGGCCTGATCTACAGGAACCATATTGCGGTTTTTACCATTCTTTACAATATTAAGTTCCTTAACGGTGGCAGTTACACGTCCCCCCACCTTAACCCAAAAATCTACTTGATCCCCGATAGATAAGCTATCCGACAGCTTCATGGTTACAAAACCGGTGGCACTGTCATACTCCATAACCCTTCCCAGCATTATGCCACGATTATTCGGACGGCGGTCACTCATCATATTGCGGCCCTGCTTCTTTTCCAGAAAAGCCGTAGTAAAATCACGATTAAATACCTGAGCCAAATCGTGTCGCGTCTTATCCGTTACATGGAACTTGCCGGCATAATGGCTGTCAATAACCTGACGATAATTATTTACCACAATGCCTACATACTCCGGGCGTTTCATACGGCCCTCTATTTTAAGGGAGGCCACACCAGCATCAATAAGCTGAGGAATTAAATCAATAGCATTCATATCCCTTGGGCTGAGGAGATATTTTCCCGCAGTATCCTTCAGCATATCGTTGTCATGCTCATCCACCAAGGTATATGGCAAACGACAAGGCTGGGCACAGCGCCCCCGGTTTCCGGAACGTCCACCGATCATGCTGCTCATCAGGCACTGGCCGGAATAGCAGACGCACAAAGCACCGTGGATAAATACCTCTATTTCCACATCACAGTTATCAATTATGTGCTTAATGGCTTCCAAAGAAACCTCACGGGAAAGTACCACACGGGTAAAGCCCAGCTTCTGGAGGGCCAATACGCCATCAAGATTATGCACCGTCATCTGGGTACTGGCATGAAGTGGCAAATCTGGTACTATTTCCCGGGCCAGTTTGGCTACTCCTAAATCCTGAACCAAAATAGCGTCTGCACCAGCTTCATATAAAAAGCGAAGATAATCTGCCAGCTGTGGCAGCTCCTGATCATCTACAATGGTATTAACGGTAACATTAATAAGGACATTGCGCAAATGGGCTATTCTGATAGCCTCCCGCATACCTTCTTCGTCAAAATTATCTGCATAGGCTCTGGCTCCAAACATATTGCCAGCAAGGTAAATGGCATTGGCACCACTCTCTATTGCCGCAATGAGGGCCTCCTTACTGCCGGCCGGGGCCAACAATTCAACCATAACTGCATCCTCCAAATCTATGTAAAAAACAACTCAAGCTATAAAATCACATCGTATTATTATACCTTAGTTGTTCCTTTTTTGCCATATATAAATGAGCGTTGGGACAGTGCCTTTCACAATGTCACGATACTAAAATTTTTTGTTGCATTTATATAGTGGAAAAAATCATAACTCGCTTCGCCCAAAAGATTAGCTTGGCTTCGCTCAAACAAATGATTTTTTTCACTAATATTAAGGTAAAGCAACAAAAAATTTCTTAACGTATCGTGCCAAACTGTTCAAGGCATCTGTCCCAACGCTCCATATAAAAATTAAAAGAACTGCCGGGAAATATTCCCAACAGTTCTTGATGCCCTATTACGCTTTTAGTCGCGCTTTGTAAGAATTGTGGACAGGTAATTCAGCTTCTTGTCCTTGCTGGCTGCCACATCAGTGATAATTTCCTCATCAGGAAGACCGCAACGGCTTACCAAAGTAGCATTATTCAACATGGAGGCTTCATCCAAATTATCTACCACCTGGGAGAAATTCTTGTACACCTTCATAATAACTGCATTATCACAGGTAGCCAAAGCCTTCTTCAGCTTATCCTCGGACACTGTGGCTGGAATAATGCTCAAGATGTCATCACCCTCCACAATGGAACGGCCAAGATAGCTGGCAATGGCACAAAAGGCAGGTATACCAGGAATAGTCTCAATATCAGCCCCTGCTTCCTTAAGACGATTATATACATAAATGTAAGTGCTGTAGAACATTGGATCACCAAGGGTCAGGAATACAACCTGTTTTCCCTGCTCCAGCATGGCCATAATCTCTGCTTTATTTTTTTCCCAGGCAGAGGTGTCCTCAGAAAACCCCTTAACCATAGGATAAATCTGATATACTATTTCTGTATTTTCACCAATATAGCAACGGGCAATATCCAATGCTACACTGCCTTCCTTTTTCTCTGTTCGTGGTGCAATGATAACATCTGCCCCTTTAATGGCATTAACTGCCTTCACCGTCAAAAGCTCAGAATCCCCAGGGCCTACGCCTACACCAAACACTTTACCATTCATGTGTGTATCACTCCTTAATGAATCATTCTATTTTCATAATTTCATAGTATATTATACCTAATAATTATCATAACTATAATAACACAAAACACTTTACAAGTAAGATTTTTTTCTTTAAATTAAAACTATAACTCTAAAGGAGGTAAACAAATATGGCAGAGGTAAAGGTTACCAAGGATAATTTTCAGCAGGAGGTTTTGGAATCTGATATTCCGGTTATTGTGGATTTCTGGGCAGAATGGTGTGGCCCATGCAAAATGATGGCACCTATCCTTAAAGAAATTGCTGATGAAAATGAAGGCTCCATAAAGGTGGCCAAGATTAACGTGGATGAGGAATCCTATCTTTCCTCACAATACGGTATTGTAAGCATTCCGAGCCTGTACTTCTTCAAAAACGGCAAGGTAGTAAACCAGTACATCGGCTTCGTACAAAAGGATTTCGTTCTGAAGCTGCTGAATGAATCATAATTGTAAAAAATAAAAAATTTGCACTAAAAAACGCTATTATCTGCTGAGACATACACACCATGTGATTTCAGCCAATAATAGCGTTTTTATTATGAAATATTAGTGAATCGAATCTGAAATTTCGTGTAAGGGCTGATGAAAGCCTATATGCTTTCATCTTGCTTACTATGTATTTAAATCTTGGTCTGAATAATTGTTTCCAGAGCAATTTTTATCATGTCGTCAAAATTATTCTGGCGCTCCTCTGCCGGAACAGTCTCCTTGGTAAGCAGATGGTCGGAGGCAGTAAAGATACCCAAGCTCTGAACACGGTATTGGGCAGCAAGGAGATACAATGCAGCAGTCTCCATTTCTACAGCCAAAATACCATAGTGGCGTAGCTTGTCATTATCAATGTCATCATCATAGAAACGATCCACAGTGACAATGTTCCCCACCTTGGTTGGAATCTTAAGTGACTGGGCAACCTCCACGGCCTTGCTCATCAGCTCATAATCCGCCAATGGGGCAAAATTAATTGTAGGTCCGAAAATATTGCGGATTATGGAGGAATCTGTGGTGGTTCCCTGGGCAATTACAACATCGCGAAGATTGATATTTTCATGCATGGCACCGCATGTACCTACACGAATCAGTTTTCTTGCACCATATTCCCTGATAAGCTCAGTAACATAAATGGAAATGGATGGGATGCCCATACCAGTACCCTGAACAGATACCGGAACACCTTTGTAGGTTCCGGTGTAACCGTAGGCTCCACGGATTTCATTATAGCACTTGGCGTCCTCCAGGAAATTCTCTGCGATATGCTTCGCACGAAGAGGGTCACCAGGAAGCAATACTCTTTTGGCAATTTCACCAGACTGTGCTCCAATATGTAAACTCATTATAATCTCCCCTTTCAAATTTGCTTTTATTACACAACTATCTCATCATGGCTTTTTACTATCCTGTCTGCTCCGGATAAGTCCTGTGCGCCTGAATTAGGATTGTAATAACCAATACAATGCATTCCCGCCGCTCTAGCTGCAGTAACCCCCGCAAAGGCATCCTCAATAACAGTGCAGTTCTCCGGTTTTACCCCCAGCTTTTCTGCCACCGTAAGGAAAATCAACGGATCCGGCTTGCTCCGCGGTAATTCATCACCACTGACCAACACGCTAAAATATTCCTTTAACCCAAACCTGCTCAGCACCAGCTCTATCATTTCCATGGTAGAAGATGAGCCAAGACCTATTAGGTAGCCTGCCGCCTTTATCCGCTCCAGGAGTTCCCTAACACCAGGCAGGGTCTTTACAGACTCATCCTCCACAAGCATTTTCTTATATAACACGTGCTTGCGACGGGCCAGCTCCTGCCAGGAGACAGGACACTGGGGATTTTCCTCCACCATGGTGCCATAAAATTCCCTGCTGCTGCGTCCCACAAAGGTGGCAAGCCGCTCGTCGGAAATAATTATACCACATTCAGCCAACACCTGTTTTTTTGCCTTGGCATGAATGGGCTCACTATCATAGATGACGCCATCCATATCAAAAATAAATGCTTTTTCTGACATAACTTCCTCCAGGCATACACAAAGACAGGTCATTCACCATCGCCTAAGAAAAGCCCTAATCTGTTCATACACAGACTAGGGCGATAAAATGATATCTTCTTAATCACATTATGAATCTTTATTGTACATCATTTAATTTCAGCATTACAGCCTGTGGATAATATTGGAAGCTCATTGACTCACCATTACCCATGTCAACCACGGAACCAAGCTCAGGTGTATAGCTCCAGCCATAAACCTCAGCATATCTGTAAAGAGGTGAATCAGCATTAAGAACACTTCTGTCAAAAGCAGTCTTGGCACCATTGAGAATTATCAGCCGGTCAACAGTAAATGTATAATCATCATAGGTGACTATCAGGCCAATATCCTTAAAATACCAGCCAATGTCATTTACCCCACACATAGCCTTGGTTTCAGATGGGGTCATCATACGTGCATCACCACTATACCTTCTGTCCACCTCAGCCATGGTCATATCCAAGGTTAAACCACCTACAGACTCAGCGTGATTTATCTCGCCGGTTTTAGGATACAACCGAAGGACCCCGTCAAGATTGATAACCCGTTTTCCTGCCGTGTTATCCCAATAAATATTATAAAATTTGGTTCCTTCCTTAGCTAACACTGTCAATGTCGCACTTCCATTAAACTTATCTCCGGTAAAATTACTAGCATCAGTTATGCGCATCTCATTTAACTGATCATAGGCAAACACAACCGGTCTATGACCATTTTGCTCACACCAGGCACCATTTATACTTTCATTTAATCTGCCCATATGGTCATACTCCGGTGAACTGCTGGCCAAAACAATTCCGCCGCTGCAAAGCATTAATAAGGTACAAAACAAACTAAATAAACGTTTCATTAGATTTCCTCCCTCCATTAACTCATTTGCATTCCTAACTGAAAAAGAAATAACCCTTTCAATTATACCATATTTTACCGTCTCTTAGTACGCAGGAGAGCCCAAATAAGATTCTTGATATCCTTATCCTTGTCAATTTTAATCTGAACAGCCCTTTCATTGCCAAGAATATTGAAGTTCTCGACCAAGAAGCAATAAATCAGTACACCCAATGAAATAAGGCCAACACTTACAATAATTTCGCCAATACCCGGGAAATAAGAGCCGGACTCATACATGGAGGTAAATACACAATTAAGGCGGTTAAGAATAACACCCAGAACTGTCAAAACAGCGTATGTGAGAAGACCTCCCCGTTTCTTGCTGAGTGGGCTGACAATTATCATCAGAGGAATCAGTATACCAAACAGCATTTCCACGCAATACATATTGCTCTGAAGAGTACCCTGGAATACATAATTCCACTCATGCTTTTCAAAGAGATCATAGAGCTTAAGCAGGAGATATACAAACATCATGCCAGCACCTACACGGGTCAGCTTCAGCATGATATTGTGTGGAATCTCATGGCCATAAGCTGTCTTTGCCAATGTAGTCTCTATAGTAACCATTGCAGAACCGATAAAGAAGGAGGATAAGAGGAAATAAAGTGGCAGGAATTCACTCCACCACAGCGGGAACATCCTCTCCTTCATAATCAGGAACAAACCTCCCAATGAGGACTGGTGCATTACTGGGAAGATAAGACCGATTACTATAAGAACCGGCAAAATCTTCACGATATAACGATGCAGCTTCTTTCTAAGTATTCGCTCAGTAATAATCTCAAAAAACTCAATGCTCAAAACAGTGGTATAAATGGAAATACACCAAAATACTTCAAAGAGTACCGAAGTATAGCCCCAAGACACGAAAGGCCGCCAAAAGTTAAACCACTGTCCAATATCCAGAAACAGGCCAGCCATAACCAGGATATAGCCCAGCAATGATGTAAGCAGGGCGCCGCGGGCCACAATGTGGAATTCCTTGTACTGGAATATACTTACCAGCAGGGCTGTGGAGTAGCCACCACCAGCAAGGGCAACGCCACACATTACATCAAAGGCAATCCACATGCCCCATGGAGTCTCATCTGTCAGGTTGGTTACATACTGGAAACCTGTCAGAAGCCTAAGGACAACCGTGGCTACCATTAAGGCTACTAATCCTGTTAGTACAAATCGGACTGGTGTTATAGTAAAGTCCCAGCCCAAAATTCTAAAACACTTATATACCTTCATGCTCAGCCCTCCTTATCCTGGTCGTCATCATCATGGGACTTTCTGTTCTTATCCACACGATAATTGTAGAATGCGATTCCCGACAGGAACAATGCCCAACAAGCGGCAAGGCCAGGAACCTTGGAGAGATAGCTCTTGGTATAGCTGGTAACAGGTACATTGGAGACATCCTTGAAGCCCAAGTCCTCAAACGGAACATCTGAGATATAGAGCCACTCGGCACCACCAACTTCATACTCACCATATATATGGTTAATATAACGACTATCAGAATTGATAATCTCATGGGCCTTTTTAAGCAGCTCATCCCTATCCCCTGACATAAGGGCACCCGTAGTGCAAGCAGATACACAGGCAGGAGCATCCCCCTTGCTTACCCGCTCCGAACACATCTGACACTTTGATACCTGTGGGAACTGCTCGTTCCATTGATACTTAGGAATAGAATATGGACAAGCCACCAGGCAATAACGACAACCTACGCACAAATCCGGATAATAAACAACAGCTCCTGTTTTTTCATCCTTCTGAATCGCCTTGGAGAAACAAGCTGATGCACAGGCAGGCTCCTTGCAATGGAGGCACTGCTTCTTAACGAATCTCAGCTTGTCATTTTTTTCACCGTGGAACTTCTGAATAACAGTCCAACGATTATCATCCAGCTCCACATTGCCGTCATCTTTTACATTTCTTGGCTTTGCCTTGAAATTCAAATTGTTATATCGCTTGCAGGCAACAGTACAGCCTTCACAACCAATACATTTGGTAATATCTACTAATACAGCCATCTATCTCACCCCTCCTCAATCAAACAACCGGTCGTGCCGATTGACAAAGGTTGTATGCAAGTATTTCTCTGCCTTTTCGCTGAGAGGCTTGCCGAAGAAGTCCTTGTAGATGGACTGAATTTCTGCATTATCATGACTGCAACGCTTTGCGGCCCCAGTGTCTTCCTTGTAGATGGCCTCAATGCGTTTTTTCTTGGCTTCCACTGCATCCATGGATTTTGGCTGACCACCGCCACCAATGCAACCACCTGGGCAGGCCATGAACTCAATAAACTGCCACTTGCTGCTGCCCGCGGTCTTGATGCCATCAAGGAGCTGACGAGCATTTTCCAGTCCATGACATACTGCAATATTAACAGCGCCTACCCCTGGAATGCCAGCAACGGCTTCCTTCACAGATTGCATACCACGAACAGGCTTCCAATCCAGCAAATCAGCTGGTGGATTAGAACCAGTTGCCAAATAATAAGCTGTACGTACTGCTGCCTCAGTAACACCACCGGTGGCACCAAAAATACGGCCTGCACCAGTTGATTCACCGAGGACAGAATCATATTCAGCCTCAGCTACAGTATTTAAATCAATCCCCTTATGCTTCAACAATACTGCCAGCTCTCTGGTGGTGAGAACATAATCCATATCCTGCTGGCCATCAACCTCCAGCTCCTCACGGCCCACCTCAAACTTCTTGGCAGTACATGGCATGATTGAAACATTTACAATATTTGAAGGATTTATGCCCATCTTCTCCGCATAGAAGGACTTGATAGTGGCCCCCAGCATATTTTGCGGTGATTTACAGGTGGACAGATTGTGCATTAATTCAGGATAGAAATACTCACAGTATTTTACCCATCCAGGACAACAGGAGGTAAGATGCGGTATCTCATCCTTTTTCTTGGTGAGACGCTGCACAAATTCAGAAGCCTCCTCCATAATGGTCAAATCTGCGGCAAAACAGGTATCGAATACTGAATCGAAGCCTGCTGCCTTTAATGCACCTGCCATCTTCTTGCCCACACTGGTTCCCTGAGGCATACCAAACTCTTCACCCAAAGAAACCTTTGTGGCTGGAGCAGTCTGAACTACCACGTGCTTGGTATCATCATCAAGGGCGTCCAATACCTTGCGCACATGGCTCTTTTCCGTAATTGCACCGGACGGACACTGCATAACGCACTGACCACAGCCCACACAGGCAATTTCCTGTTTTAGTGGCAATGGATAGTTTCCATATACCCCCATTACATTTTTGCAGGCATCCACGCATTGACCACACAGAATGCATTTTTCGTCATCACGCTCAATGGACGGATTGGTTGCACTGATGGCCACACGCCCCTTTAAATTTACAGGGAAATTACCTTTTCCCTCATACTGGCTGGACACCCAACCATCGCCCCCGGAGGGCTTTCCCTTACAGCCGGAAGCCATTACCCCAAATCCCAGGACGCCTGAGCCGGCCACAACCTTTAAAAACTTGCGCCGCGACATCTTGTTACTCATATAAATACTCCCCTAACGTCTACTCCACAAAAACACGTACACAATTGACACAAAATTCGCACAATTATATCTATTTATTATTTTACCACTTAACGATAAATAAAAAAATATTTAGTTTTTATGGAATTATTAAATTTAACTATACACAATAAAAGAAACCAACCCAAATGTTCCTTATGTGTTTAAATTGTTTTACCTTACATAACAATCTTGTCCAAAATTCCCGTCAAATGGGCAATAGCTACGCCATAATTAGTCATAGGCACATTCACATCTTTGGCCCGTTGAATTCTGGATAGTATATAACGACGATTAAACATACACCCCCCGCACTGAATAACCAAATCATATTTTGTAAGGTCGTCCGGAAAATCCGTGCCACTGACCACATCCACCTGCAAGCCTTCCCCAAAACGCTTGCGAAGGAGACGAGGTATCTTCACCCGTCCTATATCCTCAGTAAGAGGTGCATGGGTACAGCACTCAGCAATCAGAACTTTGGATTTTTCATCAAGGCTGTCAATTAATTGAGCCCCCTCGACATAATATTTTAAATCCCCCTTATAAGCTGCAAAAAGCACAGAAAAGGAGGTCAGACTGCTTTCCCTTGGTTTATGCTCATAAACGTATTTGAAGGCCTGGGAATCAGTAATAATTAGCTGAGGTGCCTCCTTTAGCCGCTCCAAGGTACTCTCAAGCCTATCCGTTGTGGTAGAAACCACAGTGCATTTCCTGTCAAGAAGTTCTCTTATGGTCTGAACCTGCGGAAGTATCAAGCGGCGTTTAGGTGCCTGTATATCCTGTGGCATTACCAACAGCACAAGATCATCTTCCTTTACCAGAGTGCCCGTGATAAATTCTTCATCATAATCCTCTGGCATCAGTTTGGACAGGGACCCTATGATGTTGCTTCTATTACCGACCCCACCAGATTCACTACAATCAGCCACCAGAAGTGCATTGCTGTCACCATGAAGCCTTTCGGATATTCTGTCCTTTAGGTTTTCAACAACAGATTGCTTTCCGAAGGAATTAACCAGACATAACACAGGCACTTTTTTCTTTTGAAAATTTTCCAGCAGCTTGTATTCTTCCTCAAAATTGCCTTGATAATTAGCTGCAAATACCAAAACTGCCACATCCGCCTTTTCCATGGCCAGCTTGGTTTTTTCCAAACGCTGTCCCCCCAGAGAGGAGCTATCCTCAATGCCAGGAGTGTCAATGATGACACAAGCTCCCAAAGGATGTATTTCCATGGCCTTATATACGGGGTCCGTGGTGGTACCTGCCACCTCAGACACAATGGAGGTTTTCTGCCCCGTAAGAAGATTTATCAGGGATGATTTACCGCTATTTGTCCTGCCAAAGATACCTATGTGTAGTCTGTTGGCATTTGGTGTTGAATTTAACTCTGCCATATTAAAACCTAAAATCCCTCTTACCTTCACTTATTTCGGCTAAATGCCGGGCTGCAAGCTGGCGAACCTTTTCATTTGGAATTTTCTTCAGCTCCGACTCAATCATTGCCAGGCCCTTTTTCTTGGTGTCCTCACTGGCATAATCCTCCAAATACTCCTTTAAGGTCATAAGAGCATTTGGATGACAGCAATTCAATATCTGCTTGCTTTTGCAAAGGGACATGAAGCGGTCACCGGTGCGCCCTTCCCGATAGCATGCAGTACAGAAGCTAGGCACATAGCCAAGGGTAATAAGCCAATTAAGAACCTCATCCAAAGTACGTCGGTCACTTACATCAAACTGAGCCGAGTTATCATCCTCAGGCTCTTCCTCCACATAACCGCCAACACTGGTACGGGAACCGCCACTTATCTGGGAAATCCCCAGCTCCAACGCTTTTTCACGGACATTCTTGCCTTCGCGGGTGGAAATAATCATTCCTGTATAAGGCACCGCCACACGAATAAGGGCAATAATCTTCTCAAAGATTTCATCGCTGATACCATTATCAAAGGCTTCCGGGTCAATGTCATCTGCCTTCTTAACCCTTGGTACACTAATTGTATGCGGCCCAACGCCATGAACTGCCTCCAAATGCTCTGCGTGCATCAAAAGTCCCGCAAACTCGTAGCGGTATCCTTCCAGTCCAAAAAGCACACCTAAGCCCACATCATCAATACCGCCCTCCTGGGCTCTGTCCATAGCCTCAGTATGATATGCGTAATCGTGCTTTGG
>DFHJ01000039.1 GCA_002372665.1 Anaerovibrio lipolyticus | reverse complement strand
AGCAAGTCCAATACCTATTTCGCCGGGGGCCTTGGCCTTGAATTTAAGCGCTATCTGAGCAACGGCAGCTATGGCTTGAGGCTGGGAGTAAAACACGCCTTTACGGGAAGTGACCCTAAATTCACCTATGGCTATGTTGGTGATACTACCAACAGCTACCAGCTGCAAGGTCATAATGACAAGACTCATTTTATTATGTCCCTGGGCGGTGAGGCAGAATTTGCCCCAGGTTGGACACTGGCCGGAGATTTGGCTCTTCAAAAGGGTAGCCACGATAAGGACATTATGGCAGCAGTTACCTTGAGAAGAATGTGGTAGGTTTGGGTATTACTTTCGCATTTTCAAAATAATATATAAATTTAATTTACTAAAAAAGAAATCTGATATTTTTTGTAGAAATAAAAAAATACAATTAAAGGGGGAAAATTATGGCTAAAGAAGCCTAAATAACGAGCTTTAGTCTACTAGAGTAGTTCATATTACAAAAAATGATAAAAATGTGATATAGTAATGAATATATTAGTAAAGCTGTAAAGCAGGCTCAGGCTGCCCTTCTTTGTAGTAAGGAAATGGCGATTTCCAGGGCAGAGCTCCACTATTGGAGGGAATCACAGTCATGAATTTTCAGATTGCCATGAAAAGTGTATTTGTTATATATCTACTCTGCCTTTTTCCCTTTTGCAGAGCAGAGGCAGCCAATCATTTTCGGGATGTTCCTGCAGATCATTGGTCTTATGATGTTTTGCAGGAATTGCATTCACGCGGTATTGTTCTGGGCTTCGGTGACAATAGTTACCGAGGAGACCGTAATATGACTCGCTACGAAATGGCACAAATTACAGCAAGAGCTATGGCTTGCGCAACTGATAAAAGGGACAAGGATTTGATTGACCGTCTATGTGCTGAATTTCAAGAGGAATTGAAAGATTTAGGTGTACGGGTCAAGGAACTGGAAAAAAATGTTGATGCCGTAAAATGGACGGGGAGGGCAAATTATCTATTCAAAAGTGACCAAATAGAAGGAAGAAGAACCAGGGAAAAATCAATTTTTTCTTTTCGCATGGAGCCTACTGCCAAAATAAACAAGCACTGGAAGGTCAATGGCCGCTTGGATATGTCTTTGAATATAAACCATAATTCTGCAGGCACAGTTAAAATGAACCGTGTATGGGCAGAAGGAAAATATGGAAACACTGTTATTCGGTTAGGCAAAGTACCTCTTTCTACCAATGAGAACGGGATTGTCCTGGAAAGCTCTTTTACTGGATTCACGGTGCAGACCGGTAAGAGTTGGAAGGTGTTGCTTCTGGGAGGAAGGTTGAATATGGCAAAAACTGGCGCCTACCGCATCGGTATGGGATATTCCAGGGAACTGAGAGCAATGGGGATGACCAAGGAGGCAGCGGAAGTGCGGGCTATGGCTCGTGACCCCGCCACCATTTTTGGAGTAAATCTTCAATACAAGACAAATAAAAAAATTTTTGGTGGTTTGGGTTATTACCATCTAAGCTCTAAGGCTTATAATTTTATTGCTGATATGGAAAACGAAAGCAAAGCTGGCGTTAACATTGGTTCCGTAAATCTAGGTTATCGCTTCTCTCCCAAATGTGTACTGACGGGAGCCTATGCCAAGGCCTATTACAGCAAGGACCCGGATATGATTGAAGGTTTTGGAAATATGCAGGATTACTCCTGGGAGGTGGAGCTTTCTTATGGAAACTATCGTAAGGCCAGTAAAAAGGGCGAGTGGAAAGCATATTTGGCTTACAGTAATTACGGGTATATTTCTTCCGTAATCCCCGCCAGCAGCAATATCGATGACATGTACGATGACGACATGGGTATTGCCAACTGGGGAGAACGGGGCTGGGAAATCGGCGGATCATGGGCACTGGAGAAAAATGTAGGCTTGGTGGCCAGTTACTTTTGGGGCAGCTCCATTACATCCCACCGGCGCATGAAATCTGTGCTGGCACGGTTGGAAATGTTTTTTTAACGAGTGAAAAATGTTGCAGGTATAAGGACAAGAATAAACAACGCTCTATGCTCTGGACAAGGATTTTGCTGAGAATAACGGGAGGTGTGGCTACTGTAGCCATTGGTACAGTAATGTGTGCCACCGGAGTCGGTGCAGGAGCTGGTGCTTTTACCATAGCCAACGGTGCCATGGATATTGCAAATGCTGTCCACGGTGCGGCTACTTTAAACAAAAAATAGTTACATATCAAGAGCAGTACAGCAGTTGTACTGCTCTTTTGCTATTATTTGTATTATATTCATGGTTTGACTGTTATTATGTTGACTGCGATAGCCTTTTCCTTCATTCTGTGGCAGTTCGCAAAAAGAATCGTCTGTAATGCTGGAATAAACTAATCTGACGCTAAAAATTAGAGAATAATGACCAAATATAAAGAAGGAAATAAGGTTATGTACATAGAATTGATACACAGCGGTTAATTTAAAAATATGGAGTAGGGAAGAAAATGAACAAAAGAAAACAGATTTCAAGGAAGAAAATGTATGTATTATCAGCAGCTTTGTTGGCCGGCTCCGTGTCAATGGTACCTATAGCCTCAGCGGCGGACAGTCCATATATTGCCTCTGAGGAAATTACCTTTGGGGATAATGTTTTTGCTGAAATTAAATTTTTAAAGGAAGGTGAGGGGATTGGCCGGGGCCAGGATGTCAAGGATTATATCGTAGATAAGGCGTTGTATAACCTGCCTAAGAAGCTTATTCAGGGAACCTTGGATAGTACAGTATATTGGTCGGATATTCTTGGTGCCGGGGCAAAGAATACAACTCCATGGCAAATATTCGTAAACACCGATAAGGATCAAAATGCCGGGGCCACCTCTAATGCCATTAAATCAGATGGTGTTCGTCAGGCAATGAACAGCTATAATCATGCTGCAAATTATATAGGTGAACAGATTCAGGACGGTGTGGTGCTATCTACCATTACCTATGATAATGCCAAAACCGGCATTCTGCCAAAAGGAAATTATGGACTTAGTGAAATCACTATTGGAGATTATATGGGAGCTAATCGAACAGATGCGATACACGGCTGGTGGATAGATACGGATACGGTGCTGCCAACCAATGAGCAGGCTACTGACTTTGTCGGCACAATACGCCATGAGCTGGGTCATGCTTTGGGCATATCTCTGCGAAGTGGGACCAACTTTGCAAGGAAGCTGTGTATTAATGATAGTATTACTGATACTAAGTCATGGACGCTGCACCTTTATGACCAGAATGGCAATCAGGCCAAGGCTGGAAAGCCCATAGTAACATCCAGTGATATAGGAAGTGGCGATGTAAGTCAGTACTTCGTGGTAGATAAGAATATTACCTCTGATGGTAAAGGCTATGCCTACTTTATGGGTGATAATGTGACTGATGCCTTGGGCGGAGCTACCTTTTTTGGCCGCTCCGGGTTACCGGTAAATGGATGGGAGGGTACAAAATTTGAAGGCTCTCATCTTCAGACTACTGGTATGATGAGTCATCGTCCATATAGTAATTATACCTCCTTTATGGAGGCTGAACTGGCGGTAATGCAGGATTTGGGTTATAGCATCGACCGCAAAGCATTTTTTGGCCGTTCCATATATGGTAATGGTGGAACTATAGATAATACCCAGGGCTTTTTTGCCAGAAATGAGGCTGGTACAGCATATTTGGATAATACGTACAGCACAGTGCCATTGGGCATTGGACTTCATATTTACGGTTCCGAGAACCTGGTAACGCAGTCCGCCAATATACTTACCAAGGGTGTTGGCGGAACCGGTATCCGGGTAGACGGTACAGAAAATACCCTGGTGATACCAGCAGCAACAGAAATTCATGCTGATGGAACCCGGGGCAATGGTATTTTAGTTGCTTACGGCAGGAATCAGACGGTTAATCAGGCTGGTACGGTTACGGCCAACGGTGATGGCGGTACCGGAGTACGGTTTGATTTTGGTTCCAGCAGCAATGGTGCCACCGATGAATATCGGGGCTCCTACATTCGTTATAAGCGTAGAGTTAATTCTACCACCAGTAACAATCCGGGGGAAATAAATTGGGCGAACAATGTTGATATTACCGATATGGATGCCAATACTTATAATGCCAATGCTCAGGAGCTAAATGGTCCGCAGGTGGTGAATTATAATTTGTCCGGTACGCTGTCCGGGGCTGGCAATGCGATTTATATCAGCAAAAATGCCTTTGTAAAAAACATCAATATAAACAGCGGGGCAGCCATTACCGGTAACATAACCTCTGATTGGAAGCAGTTCGGTGCAGATGAATGTGAAGGGGCATATGAGAGAGGCTTTTTGCGGGAAAGACTTACCATCCAGTATAACGGCAAGCGGGGAATTGATGGCTATCTGTATCCTAACTATATTCCTGATTTGGTAACCAATTTAAATATCAATACTGACTTGAACTATGCTGGTAATATTACCGGCGAGGATAACATGAAGCTGAATGTTACAGCGGGTACGTTTAAATACAGTGGTACTGCAAATGTGGTAAATGTCACTGTAGCCAAGGATGCAGCCCTATTTGGTGGTTATTTTAAAGTAAATGCCATGTCTATTGATCCGGAAGATGGCTTCTCTGATACGACTACTGGAAAATTTTATAATCACGGTACCATAGGTCCGAACAGTGCCAATGAGGATTTGGAGATTACAGGAAATCTGGAGTCTGATGGTACCTTATATGCCTATGCCGGCGGAAGCAAAGGCAGTATTGTAGTCAGTGAGAATATTGATGGCGACACTGTTACCGGTGGAAAGGCGAATATTGATGGCTCCACTGTTACAGCTAAAAACGCCTTGCCAAAAGAAAAAATATCTGTTTTGAGTGCCAAAAGCGTAAATGGTACCATAACAAATACGGAGGATAATCCTGTTAAAACAGGTATGCTGGATACTTACGGGGTAGTGGACGGAAATAAGCTGATTGTATGTGCCAAGGCCAATAATAATTTGAAAGGGGCAGACCAACAACAGCAGGAAACCTATGACGCCATGACGCACATGTTTGAGCACCTATCAGCCACTGGTGACAGTCGGGTAAATGAAATGCGCACCCTATACAGTATGGATAACAAGGAGGCAAAGGAAGCCCTAACTGCCCTTTCCTCCAGCCCTGTTCCAAATACCATGAATCTCATCCAGAGAAATACCATGAACAGCCACATTATTTCCTCACGGCTTAGTGAAGCCTTTGCCAAGAAGGATGTGGAGGTTCCTGTTCCATCAGCTGGTCTTGATACGAATGATTCCGGCAAGAATCCTACTATGAAGATGAAGCTTGATCAGCCAGTGGACAATGATTTTTGGTTTAAAACAGCCCGCAACTGGGGCGAGGGTACTGGCAGCAGCTATTACCAGGGA